>NZ_JBHVGU010000021.1:179753-183216 GCF_042800575.1 Streptomyces sp. NPDC057616 | reverse complement strand
ATGTTCTGGCAGGTCTCGACGACGGGGCAGCCATGGAGACGCCAGTCCCCGCCGCGGGGACCAGGCTGGGGTAGGGGTGTTGCGAGGAAGAGACTGGCACGGCGACCGCCCAGCCCGCGCCCGCCGCCGAGGCCGCAGCCGCCCCTGAGGCCGTGCCCGCCACGACCGAGGAGCCCGCCGCCGAGTCCGGTGCGGTTCCCGCCGAGTCCGGTGAGGCCGCCGAGGAGGCCGCCCCGCGCCGTACCCGCCGCCGGGCCACGCGCCGCGTGACCTCGCCCGCCGAGGAGACGGCCGAGACCGGCGCCGAGGCCGCGCAGGAGACCGCCGCCGAGCCCGCCGCGCAGCCCGCCGCCGTCGCCGAGGAGGCGCAGGCGCCCGCCGCCGAGCAGGCCGAGGAGGAAGAGGCCGCGCCGCGCCGCTCGCGTCGCCGCACCGCCCGTAAGGCCGCGACCGGATTCTCCGCGCCGGCCCGGGCCGCGGAGGAGGCCGAGGACGCCGAGGGCGACGAGCCGCGCCGCCCCGCGCGCCCCGCCGTCGCCGTGTTCCAGGCGCCCGTCTTCACCGAGCCGCAGTTCCAGACGCCGGAGCGGGCCGCCGCCCAGGCCGCCGCCGCCCAGGCCGAGGAGAGCGCCGAGCCGGAGGAGCAGTCCGAGGAACGGTCCGGCGCCCGCCGCCGGCGCCGCCGCCGCGGTGGCGCGTTCGACGAGGCCGAGACGCAGACCGCCGAGACCACCGACACCGCCGAGGACGATCAGGAGGAGGCCGAGGACCAGTCCGAGGACGCCGCCGAGGGCGACGACTCCGAGGAGACCGGTTCGCGCCGCCGCCGTCGCCGGGGCGGCCGTCGCCGCCGCCGTGGCGAGTCCGCCGACTCCGGCGGTGACGACGAGTCGGAGGAGTCCGACGAGCCCGCCGCGCACGACGCCGAGGACACCTCCGAGCAGGGCGAGGACGACGAGGAGGACGGGGCCGACGAGAGCGGAGGCTCGTCCTCCAGCAGCCGCCGTCGCCGGCGCCGCCGGCGTCGCGCCGGTGACTCCTCCGTGGACACCGAGCCCGGCGAGGGCGACCCGGAGCGCACCGTCGTGAAGGTCCGCGAGCCGCGCCCGAAGTCCGAGCCGTCCGACGAGGTGCAGTCCATCAAGGGCTCCACGCGCCTGGAGGCCAAGAAGCAGCGCCGCCGCGAGGGCCGTGAGCAGGGCCGCCGCCGCGTCCCGATCATCACCGAGGCCGAGTTCCTGGCCCGCCGCGAGGCCGTCGAGCGCGTGATGGTCGTGCGCCAGCACGGCGAGCGCACGCAGATCGGCGTGCTCGAGGACGGTGTGCTCGTCGAGCACTACGTCAACAAGGAGCAGGCCACCTCGTACGTCGGCAACGTCTACCTGGGCAAGGTCCAGAACGTGCTGCCGTCGATGGAGGCCGCCTTCATCGACATCGGCAAGGGCCGCAACGCGGTCCTCTACGCCGGTGAGGTCAACTTCGAGGCGCTGGGCATGGCCAACGGGCCGCGCCGCATCGAGTCCGCCCTGAAGTCCGGTCAGTCGGTCCTTGTCCAGGTGACTAAGGACCCGATCGGCCACAAGGGCGCCCGCCTGACCAGCCAGGTCTCCCTCCCGGGCCGCTACCTCGTGTACGTCCCCGAGGGCTCGATGACCGGCATCAGCCGCAAGCTGCCCGACACCGAGCGGGCCCGGCTGAAGACCATCCTCAAGAAGATCGTTCCCGAGGACGCGGGCGTCATCGTGCGCACCGCCGCCGAGGGCGCGAGCGAGGACGAGCTGCGCCGCGACGTCGAGCGGCTGCAGGCGCAGTGGGAGGACATCCAGAAGAAGTCGAAGAACGGCAACGCCCCGACGCTGCTGTACGGCGAGCCGGACATGACCGTCCGGGTCGTCCGCGACATCTTCAACGAGGACTTCACCAAGGTCGTCGTCAGCGGTGACGAGGCCTGGGAGACCATCCACGGATACGTCTCGCACGTCGCGCCCGACCTGGCCGACCGCCTGTCGAAGTGGACCTCCGAGGTCGACGTCTTCGCCACGTACCGGATCGACGAGCAGCTGTCCAAGGCGCTGGACCGCAAGGTCTGGCTGCCCAGCGGCGGTTCGCTGGTGATCGACCGGACCGAGGCGATGGTCGTCGTCGACGTCAACACCGGCAAGTTCACCGGCCAGGGCGGCAACCTCGAGGAGACCGTCACCAGGAACAACCTGGAGGCGGCCGAGGAGATCGTCCGCCAGCTGCGGCTGCGCGACCTCGGCGGCATCATCGTCATCGACTTCATCGACATGGTCCTGGAGTCCAACCGGGACCTCGTGCTGCGGCGCCTGCTGGAGTGCCTGGGCCGCGACCGGACCAAGCACCAGGTCGCCGAGGTCACCTCGCTGGGCCTGGTCCAGATGACCCGCAAGCGGGTCGGCCAGGGCCTGCTGGAGTCCTTCTCCGAGACCTGCGTCCACTGCAACGGCCGCGGTGTCATCGTGCACATGGAGCAGCCGGCCTCGTCCGGTGGCGGCGGCAAGCGCAAGAAGCGCGGGCGCGGCGGCGACGGGCACGTCCACGAGCACGAGACCGCGGCGGCCGTCGAGACGGAGGCCGCCGAGGAGACCGAGAGCGAGGCGGAGGTCGCCGCCGAGGCGGCGGCGCCGGTCGCGCTGGCCGAGCCGGCCTTCGCGCCCGACGAGGAGCTGTACAGCAGCGTCGCCGAGGCGGAGGCCGCGGCCGGCCGTGGCCGTTCGCGGCGCCGCTCGGGCCGCAGGGCGTCCGCTCCGGCGGGTGCCCCGCGCCGCGAGGACCGCAAGGCCGAGGCCCCGACGGCCCAGGAGGTCACCGCCGAGGCCGAGGTGGAGCGTCCGGTGCGGCCGGAGCCCGCCGCCGAGGTGCTCGCCGAGCCCGCGGCCGTCGAGGACGCCGTCGCCCCGGCCGCCGACGAGGCCGCGCCCAAGCGCGGACGCCGTCGCGCCACCCGCAAGGTGTCCGCTCCGGCGGGTTCGCCCGCGGGTGCGGAGGCCACCGTCGTGACGATCGCCGAGTCGGGGCCGGCCGCCGAGGCCGAGCCGGTCGCGGAGACCGCCCCGGAGCCCGAGGCTCCGGCGGAGAGCGCCGCCCCGTCCCGGCCGCGGCGCCGTGCCGTGCGCAAGGAGACCGCGCCCACCGCTTCCGAGGAGACGGCCGTCGTGGTCGTCGCGTCGGGCGCGGCGGACGAGGCGCCCGCCGCGCGGGAGGACGCCGAGGAGGCGGCCCCGGCCAAGAAGACGGCCCGTAAGACGGCCAAGAAGGCCACCGCGAAGAAGGCCGCCACCAAGAAGACGGCGGCCAAGAAGACGGCGGCGAAGAAGACCACGGCCAAAAAGGCGGCGAAGACCGCCAAGACGGCCGCGGCCAAGTCGGCGGCGAAGAAGACCGCGGTCTCGGCCGCGGCCGACGAGAGCTGAACCGCGCGATCGGAGCGCTGAAGTGAGGT
>NZ_JBHVGU010000021.1:131881-179743 GCF_042800575.1 Streptomyces sp. NPDC057616 | reverse complement strand
CGATGCGGTTCTTTTCTTCTGCTTGGTGTTTTTTTTTTTTGTTCTCTCCCCTCCCCCCGCCCCCCCCCCCCCCACGTCTGTGGGGCCCGGCCCGGTTTGACCCCCTCGGCACCGGCCCCGTAACCTTGACCGTCGGCGTGTCCATGGACTAGGACGCGTCACATCCCCGTAAACCTCTTCCTCCGGAGAGCCCAGGTGCCCTGCACCGGCCGTACCGGAGAGGCCGCCCGTCTTCCGGACGGCTGGACTGCGGGGGTGCCGTTCCCGAGCGAGAGAGTGAGATCCGCGTGTACGCCATCGTGCGCAGCGGTGGTCGCCAGCACAAGGTTGCTGTCGGCGACATCGTTGAGGTTGACAAGATTTCCACCGCCAAGGTTGGCGACACGGTCGAGCTCTCGACCCTGCTCGTTGTCGACGGCGAGTCCGTGACCAGCGACCCGTGGGTGCTGGCCGGCATCAAGGTCCAGGCCGAGGTCGTGGACCACCACAAGGGTGTCAAGATCGACATCCTTCGCTACAAGAACAAGACCGGCTACCGCCGTCGCCAGGGCCACCGCCAGCAGTACACGGCGATCAAGGTCACTGAGATCCCCACGGCTGCGAAGTAAGGGACTGAGAACAGATGGCACACAAGAAGGGCGCATCGTCCACCCGGAACGGTCGCGACTCCAATGCCCAGCGGCTCGGCGTGAAGCGCTTCGGCGGTCAGGTCGTCAACGCGGGTGAGATCATCGTCCGCCAGCGCGGCACCCACTTCCACCCGGGCGCCGGTGTCGGCCGCGGCGGCGACGACACGCTGTTCGCGCTGCAGGCCGGTGCGGTGGAGTTCGGTACCCACCGTGGCCGCAAGGTCGTGAACATCGTTCCGGTCGCCTGAGTCCTCGGACTTCACGGCTCAGACCGAACGTTTCGCGAGGCGGACCTCACTTCCCGGTCGGGAAGGCGGGTCCGCCTTTCGCGTGTTACGCAAGAGACATATCCGTACGTTTTCGCAGTGCTGGAGGCACCCCAGATGACCACCTTCGTGGACCGCGTCGAACTGCATGTCGCCGCGGGTAACGGAGGCCACGGCTGTGCCTCCGTCCACCGTGAGAAGTTCAAGCCGCTCGGCGGGCCCGACGGCGGCAACGGCGGGCGCGGCGGGGACGTGATCCTCACCGTCGACCAGTCGGTGACGACGCTGCTGGAGTACCACCACTCCCCGCACCGCAAGGCCACCAACGGCAAGCCCGGCGAGGGCGGCAACCGCTCCGGCAAGGACGGCCAGGACCTGGTGCTGCCGGTGCCGGACGGCACGGTGGTGCTGGACAAGGCGGGCAACGTGCTCGCGGACCTGGTCGGCCACGGCACCTCCTACGTCGCCGCCCAGGGCGGCCGCGGCGGACTCGGCAACGCGGCGCTGGCCTCGGCCCGCCGCAAGGCGCCCGGCTTCGCGCTGCTCGGCGTGCCGGGGGACCTCCAGGACATCGTCCTGGAGCTGAAGACCGTCGCCGACGTGGCGCTCGTGGGCTATCCGAGCGCGGGCAAGTCCTCGCTGATCTCGGTGCTGAGCGCCGCCAAGCCGAAGATCGCCGACTACCCCTTCACGACGCTCGTGCCCAACCTGGGCGTGGTGACCGCCGGTTCGACCGTCTACACCATCGCCGACGTGCCCGGCCTGATCCCGGGCGCCAGCCAGGGCAAGGGCCTGGGCCTGGAGTTCCTGCGGCACGTGGAGCGGTGCAGCGTGCTGGTGCACGTGCTGGACACGGCGACGCTGGAGTCCGAGCGCGACCCCGTCTCCGACCTCGACGTCATCGAGGAGGAGCTCAAGCAGTACGGCGGGCTCGACCGGCGGCCCCGGCTCGTCGTCCTCAACAAGATCGACGTACCCGACGGCAAGGACCTCGCCGAGATGGTGCGGCCCGACCTGGAGGCCCGCGGCTACCGGGTCTTCGAGGTGTCGGCGGTGGCCCATCTCGGCCTGAAGGAGCTGTCGTTCGCCCTCGCCGACCTGGTGGGCAAGGCGCGTGCCGCGCGGCCGCAGGAGGAGGCGACGCGGATCGTCATCCGGCCCAAGGCCGTCGACGACGCGGGCTTCACCGTGACGCAGGAGGAGGACGGGCTGTTCCGGGTGCGCGGCGAGAAGCCCGAGCGCTGGGTGCGGCAGACCGACTTCAACAACGACGAGGCCGTCGGCTATCTCGCCGACCGGCTCAACCGCCTCGGTGTCGAGGAGGAGCTGATGAAGGCGGGCGCCCGGTCCGGCGACGGCGTCGCGATCGGCCCCGAGGACAACGCCGTCGTCTTCGACTGGGAGCCGTCGATGATGGCCGGTGCCGAGATGCTCGGCCGGCGTGGCGAGGACCATCGCTTCGAGGCGCCGCGCCCGGCCGCCCAGCGCCGCCGGGACCGTGACGCCGAGCGGGACGAGTCCCTCCAGGAGTTCGACGGGTTCGAACCGTTCTGACCGGCTGAACCTCCGCCCGGCCGAGCCGGGACGCGTGGGCCGGCGCCGGACACCCGGGCCGGGCCCCCCCTCCTTCTGGGCGGAAATTGGGAACGGGTTGCTCCCTCCCTCCCCGACAAACCCACGATGTCCCTCCAGTTGGGAGTTGGGGGGGTTGTGGAAGTGTACCCGTTTCGGGTCTTGCACCTCTCGCGTTCGGCGCGACGGGGGCGTCGGCGGAGCGCATTCCCCCTCCTCCCCCCCCACGCCGCGTTCGGCGCGAACGTGGAAATCGGCTCGATCCTCTCGTACTGAACAAGCCCGCGATGCCCGTCAATTGAGGCGTCGGGGGATCCGCTGTGACCAGATCGCGTTCCTCCCGTTGTTCCTGTGTCGCGACGGGTCTCCTGTTGTCTGCCCATTTGTCATGCACGCGAAGGGTTGCGTTCAGCCCGTGGACCGTCCGGCTGCGTGAGCTTTCACGTGTCCAAGAGGCCTGCGAGGCAAGGGAGTTAGCCGATGACCGGAGCAAGCTCGCCAGACCGACGCCGCTTTCTGACCGCCGGCACAGCCGTGCTCGGCGCAGCCGCCTCCGCCATGCTCTGGCTGCCGGGCACCGCCCGTGCGGCCGACGGCACACTGCCCGACGGGGTCTTCAGCCTCGGGATCGCCTCCGGCGACCCGCTGCCCGACGGCATCGTGCTGTGGACCCGGCTCGCCCCCGACCCCCTGGCCGGCGGCGGCATGCCCGACCAGGTGGTCCCGGTCGAGTGGGAGATCGCCGAGGACGAGCAGCTCAGGAAGACCGTGCGCCGGGGTGTCGCCCAGGCCCGCCCCGAGTTCGGGCACAGCGTCCACGTGGACGTCCGCGGTCTGCGCCCGGACCGCGCGTACTGGTACCGCTTCAGAGCCGGCGGCCGGCTCTCGCCCACCGGCCGCACCCGCACCGCCCCGCATCCGCACGCCAGGAACGGCTTCCTGCGGGTGGCCCTCGCGTCCTGCCAGAACTGGCAGCACGGCTACTTCACGCCGTACGCCGACATGGTCGACCAGGACCCGGACTTCGTCCTGTTCGTCGGCGACTACATCTACGAGTCCACGCCGTCGTCGGCGGGGCCGCGCCGGCACGAGGGCACGGGAGAGCCGTTCACCCTGGAGCAGTACCGCAACCGGTACGCGCAGTACCGCACCGACCCCGACCTGCTGAGGATGCACGCCAGCGCGCCCTGGGTGGTCACCTTCGACGATCACGAGGTCGACAACGACTGGGCCGGCGAGGTCCCGCAGGACCCGGACAAGCAGCCCCACGACGCGTTCGTGGCCCGGCTGACGGCGGCCTTCCAGGCGTACTACGAGCACATGCCGGTCCGGGCGTCCGCGATCCCGAGCGGCCCGCACATCCAGATGTACCGCCGCCTGGAGTTCGGCCGCCTCGTGCGCCTCAACGTCCTCGACACGCGCCAGTTCCGCAGCGACCAGGCGACCACGCAGGCCGGTGCCGAGGACCCGTCCATGACCATGCTGGGCGCCGAGCAGAAGGCCTGGCTGCTGGACGGGATGCTGGACTCGCCCGCCCGCTGGAACCTCGTCGCCTCGCAGATCATGATGGCCGAGACCGACATCCTGCCCGGCGAGGGCAAGCTCTGGTACTACGACGCCTGGGACGGCTACCAGGTCGAACGCAACGCCCTGCTGGAGGAGTTCGCCGACGTACGCAATCCTGTCGTGCTCAGCGGCGACCGCCATCTGACGATGATCAGCGACCTCAGGACCGACTACTCGGACCCGGAGTCCGAGGTCGTGGGCGCAGAGTTCGTCGGCACCTCCATCTCCAGCAACGGCGACCAGGACCAGGCCGCCTTCCACGCCCAGTGGGACCCGCTGAAGGCGGACAACCCGCACTGGAAGTTCATCGACGCCCACCGCGGCTACCACCTCTTCGACATCCACCGCGACGGCATCGACGCGCAGGTGCGGGTGGTGGACACGGTCGTACGGCCGCAGGCGACGCCGAGCACGGTGGCGCGGCTGCGGGTGGAGAACGGCCGGCCGGGCGTCGAACTCGCCTGAATGCCGCGAACCGGTGCGAGAGGGGCCTGGGCTCATCCGAGTTCCAGGCCGTTCTCAGGTAAGTCTCAGGTGTGAGTCTTACCCTCCCTTAACCATGGAGACCGACTGTACGAGAGATGAATCCCGGGCGAACGACTCCGAGCGCCCCGCCCCGCTGCCCCCGGGCACCCGGCTGCTGCACATCGGCCCGCACAAGACCGGGACGACCTCGATCCAGAGCGCGCTGTTCGCCGCGCAGGACCAACTGCCCGCGCACGGAGTCGAGTTCCCCGGGCACACCCGGCACCCCATGGAGGCGGCCCTCGCCGCCGTCGCGCGCCCCGGGATGATGGGCGACGCCGTGCCCACCGAGCGGCACTGGACGAAGCTGGTGGAGCAGGTGCGCGACACCGGCGACCGCACGGCGGTGATCAGCAGTGAGTTCTTCGCCGACGCGGACGACGACGAGACCGTCGCGCGGATCGTCGCGCAGCTCGGCGGCGACCGCGTACACGTCCTGGTCACCCTGCGCCCGCTGGCGAAGATCATGCCCTCGCAGTGGCAGCAGTACGTGCAGAACGGTCTGCGGATGGGCTACGAGGACTGGCTGAAGCACATGCTGCGCAAGGCCCCGTACCAGCAGCCCAACCCCAGCTTCTGGCGCCGGCACCGGCACGACCGGCTGGTCGCGCGGTGGGCGCGGGCGGTCGGCGCGGACCGGGTCACCGTCGTCGTGGTCGACGACCGGGACCGGGGCGGCCTGCTGCGCGTCTTCGAGGCGCTGCTCGGGCTGCCCGCGCAGCTCCTTCAGCCCGTTCCGGACACGGCGAATCGCTCACTTACTCTCGCCGAGACCGAAATGCTGCGAAATCTCAACAAGGAATTCCGCGGCAATGGCCTGCCGGACGAGCTGTATTCCAAGCTGGTGCGTAACGGCGCGGTCATGCATATGAAGAACTCGTGCAGCCCCACATCGCGGGACGTGAAGATCTCGACACCGCCGTGGGCGGCCGAGGTGGCGGCCGGGATCGCCGCGGAGATGATGGACGCCATCACACGTTCGGGGGTACGGGTCCTGGGTGACCCCGCGTTGCTCGCCGCCGTCCCGAAGCCCGCCCGCGCGCCGGCGCAGGAGGCGTGCATCGCCCCCGAGGTGGCAGCTCAGGCCCTGTACGGTGTGCTCGCGGCGGCCGCCGAGGTGCCGGTGCGGCACAGCACTCCGGCCCGGTCGCGCACGGTTCAGCAGACGACCTCGGTGGAACTCGTGAAGGTGCTCGGCCACCGCTGCCTGCGGAAGCTGCGCCGCCGCTGACCGGCTGTGCGGTTACTCACAGCAACCACTGTCATTCCGCGGGATCCCGCAGCGGGCGTCCGGGCGTCACCAGCAGTGCAAGGTGAATGCAAGGTGGCGCGTACATATGCGGTGAACGGCGCTCACCTTGCACAGCGGTAACCGCAAGTGGGACCATTTCCCCGTTCCCTGACGCCCCAAGGTAGGTCCTCTGTGTCCCAGCACATAGCCAAGCCCCGTACCACCGCAGTGATCCTGGCCGGTGGCACCGGCCAGCGGGTGGGTCTCTCGATCCCCAAGCAGCTGCTGAAGATCGCCGGCAAGGCAGTCATCGAGCACACCCTGACCACCTTCGAGCACGCCGACTCGATCGACGACGTCATCGTGCTGATGGCCCCGGGGTACGTGCCCGACGTGGAGAAGATCGTCGCCAAGGCCGGGTTCACGAAGGTCAAGAAGATCATCGAGGGCGGCTCGACCCGGAACGAGACCACCGAGCGCGCCATCGAGGCCCTCGGCGAGGGCCTGGCCGAGGGCGAGGACCTCAACGTCCTCTTCCACGACGCCGTGCGCCCGCTGCTGGCCCAGCGCGTGATCGACGACTGCGTCACCGCGCTCGAGCGCTACCAGGCCGTCGACGTCGCCATCCCGTCCGCGGACACCATCATCGTCACGCGCACGCACGGCGAGGACGGCGAGTTCATCACCGAGATCCCGGACCGCTCCCGGCTGCGCCGCGGCCAGACGCCGCAGGCGTTCAAGCTGTCCACGATCAAGCGGGCCTACGAGGTCGCGGCAGGCGACCCGAACTTCCAGGCCACGGACGACTGCTCCGTCGTGCTGAAGTACCTGCCGGACGTGCCGATCCACGTCGTCGCGGGCGACGAGTACAACATGAAGGTCACCCAGCCCGTCGACGTCTTCATCGCCGACAAGCTGTTCCAGCTGGCCTCGACGGCGGCGCCGGAGCAGGTGAGCGAGGACGCCTACCGCGAGCTGCTGACCGGCAAGACCGTCGTGATCTTCGGCGGCTCGTACGGCATCGGCAAGGACATCGCCGAGCTCGCCGAGTCCTTCGGCGCCACGGTGTACGCGCTCGGCCGCTCCACCACCGGCACCCACGTGGAGAACCCGGAGGAGGTCGACGACGCGCTGTCCAAGGCGTACGGGGAGACCGGCCGGATCGACTACGTCGTCAACACCGCGGGCGTGCTGCGCATCGGCAAGCTGGCGGAGACCGACAACGCGACCATCGAGGAAGCGCTGAAGGTCAACTACCTGGCCCCGGTGCAGATCGCCCGTTCCGCCTACAAGTACCTGGCCGAGACCAAGGGCCAGCTGCTGCTCTACACCTCCAGCAGCTACACCCGCGGCCGCGCCGAGTACAGCCTCTACTCCTCGACCAAGGCCGCCATGGTGAACCTCACCCAGGCCCTGTCCGACGAGTGGGCCGGCGACGGCATCCGCGTGAACTGCATCAACCCGGAGCGCACCGCGACGCCCATGCGCACCAAGGCCTTCGGCCAGGAGCCCGCGGGCACCCTGCTCTCCTCCGAGGCCGTCGCCCGCACCTCGCTGGACGTGCTGCTGTCCGAGCTGACCGGGCACGTGATCGACGTCCGCCAGCAGGATCCGACGGCGGGTGCGGCGAAGGCCTCCGGCTTCGAGCAGGCGCTGGCCTCGGTTCTGGACCGACAGGACGGCGTGTAATAATCGACGGGAATTAGCCTTACGTTATTCAGGCCTCTGCTTTCCGGTGTCATTGCGATGCAATGACCGGGTGAACGCAGGGGCCTGAATCCGTACACCCGACGAATTACCGCACACCTTGCGCAGTCCAGAACAAAACCGGCACTCCCCCCTCCCAGAGCAGGTTCTCCGTGATATCCACCGCTATTCGCGTCGCCCGAGTGGGCAGCGCGGCTGAGCTGGCCGCGGCGGCACTCATGATGCTGGGCTTCCCGGCGCTCATGCTGGCCGCGCTCGTCCCGAGCGTCTACGCCTTCGCGGCCGCGGCCGCCGTCACGTATCTGGCGGACCACTATCTGCACCGCAAGGGCAGTTATCTGGTCAACCGGCTCAGCAAGGTCCGTGCCGGCCTGTCGATCCGCTTCCTGATCCGGCAGCTGCTGCTGATCCTGCTGCTGTCCCGGATGTCGCTCGCGGACAACCTGATCTACTACGGCGCCGTCGCCTGCTTCATCGCGTTCTACGGCCTCCAGGCCCCGCACGGCGCCCTGGTCACGCTGATCCGCAACCGCCGCCGGATGCCGGTCGCCACCCGGAACGTGGACCTGAAGTCGCGCATCCGCATCCCGGACGCCCCGCCGCGCTACCTGCTGAACCGCTCCGCCGAGAAGATGCTCCACCTCGACCTCGCGGCCGTCGTCGGCATCCTGGTCTCCGCGCAGATCGACTCCTCGGTGCCCGGCTTCATCGGCATCGCGGTCACCCTGTTCCTCGGCTGCCTGTACGTCCTGGCGCTGGTGCCCTACGTCCGCGGCAAGAAGATCCCGCCGAACGCGGAGAAGGTGCTCGAGGCCGTCGACGACTGGCTGCGGGAGTACAAGCCGGAGACGGTGCTGTACTTCTCCGGCTCCAAGGACTCCGCGTACCAGGTCAACATGTGGCTGGAGACCATGGAGCAGCTGGACTCCCGGCCGCTGGTCATCCTGCGCGAGCGCGTCATCCTGGCGAACCTGGCCCCCACCACGGCGCCCGTGATCTGCGTGCCCGGCGGTGTGCACCTGATGAACATGGAGCTGTCGACCGTGCGCGTCGCGCTGTACGCGGCCAACGTCGGCAAGAACATCCACATGCTGCGCGTGCCCACCATGAAGCACGTCTTCATCGGCCACGGCGACAGCGACAAGCTGGCCAGCGTCAACCCGTTCAGCAAGGTGTACGACGAGGTGTGGACCGCCGGCCGCGCGGGCCGCGACCGCTACGCCATCGCCGACGTCGGCGTCCGCGACGACGACATCGTGGAGGTCGGCCGCCCGCAGCTGGCGCCGATCCAGAGCTGGCAGGGCGTCCCTACGGGCCGTATCCCGACGGTGCTGTACGCACCCACCTGGGAGGGCTGGGACGGCAACCCGGGCAACACCTCGCTGGTGCTGGCCGGTGAGAACATCGTGAAGAAGCTGGTGAAGGCCGACCCGCCGGTCCGCGTCCTGTACAAGCCGCACCCGTTCACCGGCACCGTCAGCAAGGCGGCCGGCACCGCGCACCAGCGCATCGTGGCGCTGGTGGAGAAGGCCGCCGGCGAGCGCGCCGCCGACTCCCGCTTCACCGTCGACGCCGCCGCCCAGGAGCAGGCCAAGGCCGACCTGGCCCGGATCGAGGCCCGCCTCGCCGAGCTGTCGGGCTCCGCGGGCGACCGCGGCGACGAGGCCGAGGCCACCCGGGACGGCGTGGCCGACGTCCGCAAGCACGAGGAGGTCGCCCGGCTGCGCGGCGAGTGGAACGACGCGTACTGGCGTTCCTTCGGCAGCTTCGAGCACCGCGTCATCACGGGCGCCGAGCCGCGGCTGTACGACTGCTTCAACGTCTCCGACGCGATGGTCTCCGACATCTCCTCGGTGGTCTCCGACTTCATCGCGAGCGGCAAGCCGTACGCGGTCACCGACTCCGCCGAGCTGGGCGTGGAGGAGTTCAAGCGGCAGAACACCGCGGTGCGGGCCGCGGTGATCCTCTCCAACAGCTCCGCGGAGCTCGGCGAGCTGCTGACCGCCGTACGCACCCCGGACGGCGATCCGCTGGCCGCGGAGCGCAAGGAGCTGAAGCAGTACCTGCTCGGCCCCGACGAGCCCACCTCCATCGAGCAGTTCAACACCGCGGTGGCGGACCTGGCGCTCAAGGCGCACACGCGCAACCTCGGCCAGGAGTCCCGTACCGCGGGCGGCGCGGCCGGTGCCGACGAGCTGTCGGACCAGCTGTCCCCGGCGCAGCCGGTGCCGGCGGCCGGGGAGCCGGACGGCACGACGCAGCGCTGACGTCCACCCGCCTCACGCAGGAGCCCGGCCCCGAGGAGCGATCCTCGGGGCCGGGCTCTTTCGCTTTTCTTACCGCCTGCTGCACCGCGTCCTGAGCAACTCTCACCGGCGATACGTACCTTCCGGTGAGCTGTGTCACCAATGTCGATCAGCAAGGCAACCTCCGTAGGTGGCCACCCGTCTAACAAGTTGCGTAAATGTGGATTCGGGGGAAATGCACCTTGACCAAGGGGGAAATGTGACCGTCACGCAGCCTGATGTCAGCGTGATCATCGGGGCGTACGAAGCGATGCCGTACCTCGTCGAGTGCCTCGCATCGGTCGAGGCGCAGACCATCGACCGGGAGCGCATCGAGGTCATCGCGGTGGACGACGGCTCCACGGACGGCACGGGGGAGTACCTGGAGGAGTTCGCGCGGCGGGCCGCCATGCCGGTGACGGTGATCCGGCAGGACAACTCCGGCGGCCCCAGCGGGCCGCGCAACGTCGGGCTGGGCAAGGCCGCCGGGCGCTACGTCTTCTTCCTCGACGCCGACGACCGGCTCGGGCCGGAGGCGCTGGAGCGGATGGTCGCCATGGCCGACCGCAACGGCACGGACGTGGTGCTCGGACGGGTGGAGGGGATCAACCGCAAGCCGCCGCGTTCGATGTGGGACCGGAGTTTCGATCGTACGGACGTCTTCTCCTCCAACATCAAGTTCACGCTGAGCGCGCAGAAGCTGTTCCGGCGTGAGCTGCTGGAACAGCACGGGATGCGGTTCGACGAGTCCCTGTGGACCGGCGAGGACGCGCTGTTCACGATGGAGGCGTACCTGCGGGCGAACGGCGTCTCCGTGATCGCCGACCACACCTGCTACTACCTGGTGGGCCGCGAGGACGGCAAGCACGTGACGAAGAGCGGGGGTTACTCCCTGCGCTTCGACTCCGCGCGCGCCCTGATGAATCTGATAGCCGAGCACGTGCCGCCGGGCGAGCGCCGGGACGCGCTGCTGGTCCGGCCCTTCCTGGTGACGCTGCTGCCGCAGTTCGGGCCCCGGTACCTCAAGGACAGCGAGAAGGTGCGCGAGCACAAGTTCCAGCTCGCGAAGCCCCTGATGCAGGAGTTCTGGAGCGAGGGCGTGGCCCGCCGCCTCAAGGTCGAGGAGCGGCTGCGGCTGCATCTGGTCGCCGAGGAGAAGCCCGAACTCCTCAAGGAGGTCGTGGAGTTCGTCAAGGCGAAGAAGCAGGCACCCGCCCTGCTGGAGAGGCGCGGCCGCCACGTCTACCTCGTCTACCCGCACTTCCGTGAGACCGCCGCCGCCGTCCCGGACTCGATCTACCTGGCGGCCCCGCGCGAGGCCCGTGCCTTCCCCGGCTACCGCGAGCACTCGGTGGGCGGCACCCTGCTGCGCCGCGCGGCGCGCAGGGCCCGGCGGGTGCTCAAGTCCCGTGAGGCGGCGGCGCGGACGCGCACGCCGGGCGGGACCGCGGCAGCGGCCTGAGGACGCCCGAGGGCGGCCTGCGCGCGGCATGAAGGCGGCCCGGAACGGCCCGGGGCGGCACCGGCCGCCCGGCGTGCCGGTCCGCCGCCGGCTCAGGTCTGCTGCTTGCCCGACTGGAGCGCCTTGCGGATCGGGCGGCCCACCACGCGGCGGGCGCGGCGGTACACGGACGCGGAACCCGGGCCGCCCTTGCCCGCGCCGCGTTCCAGATCTCGCTTCAACTGGGCGTTGTCCAGGGTCAGTTCGGTGATACGGGTCTGGAGCCAGCCGAAGCGGGAGGTCAGCGAGGAGATGTCGGCGTCGTTCCAGGGCCGGATGCCGGGCGGGAAGGCCAGCGAGCGCATACGGGCCTCGAAGGACGCGCCGCCGTCGCCGTGCGTGAAGGTGTTCTCCAGGCCGTTGCGGTCCAGGAAGGCCGTGAACCGCTCGAACCGCTCCAGGTGACCGCCGGTCAGGCCGGTGAAGTCGGCCTCCTCGTAGAGCTCTGCGGGGTCGAGGTCCGGGGTCAGCTTGTCGATGCGGCGGTGCGGGATGCCGAAGTAGCGGCACAGCTCCAGCGTCCGCGAGTCGCCGCACAGCACCGTCGCGGGCGTGCCCGCGAGCAGCGCCGCGATGTTGCCGTGGATGCGGGAGCCGAAGGAGAAGTCGTAGCCGCGCAGGTCGTCGATCCAGGTGACCGGGTCGATGTAGACCCGCACCTTGTCCTCCCGGTACATCGGGTGGTCCGGGTGCGTCGGGATCGAGGTGATCTGGGCGTTCGGGTGGGACACGTCCCGCCAGTGCAGCTGCCGCGCGTCGCTGAGGTTCTGGCCGACGAAGGTCAGGTGCGGATAGCGGGCGTGCGCGCGGTCGATGACCCGGTCCAGCCCCTGCTTCTGCACCGCGCTGTGCGAGCCGTTGATCGCGATCCGGGAGCCGGCCGTGAGCTGCGGCGCCCGCTTCTCGACGGTCAGCTCCTTGCCGTACATGAAGAGCGACGGGCATCCGATGACCTCGACGTCCCGGTATCCCAGGTCCTTGAGGTACTGCTCGGTGAACTCGCCCCGCACGCCGATCGACGCGCTGCGGTCGAGCACGGCGGAGACGAACGCGCGGACCGTCTCCTCCATGGGCTTCAGCCGCGCGGCGTTGTAGTTCAGCCCGGCCTGCGCGCCGATGCCCAGCACCACCACCGGAATCCGCAGCCTGCTGATCAGCCGCGTCAGCCGCTTCAGCGGCGCCTCGAACGAGGGCCGGAAGGCGTTCGCCAGCGGTACGACGAAGGCGTCGAACTCCTCGTTGATCCGCTCCGCCGCGGCCACCTCGGTCCGCATGCCGTTCGCGACGACCTCGGTACCCGGTGTCTCCAGAATCTTGTGAGAGGCGTCACTGAAGATCAGATTGCCCGAGTTGGTGGCGATGACGTCCTGGTGGAGGGCCTCCTCCACGGGAAAGACGTCGAAGGGACTCTTGCCCGAGCGCAGCAGGATGCGCTTCACGCGGCGAACTTCTCTGGATTGCACAACGTTAAACCTAGATTTGCCCGCACTTTGATTTCTATAGGCAACCAGTGCAACCTTTTTGCCGTAAGCGACGCGTGATCACGCAGTTACGTGGCGCCTGTCCGGGGACTGGACCGGCGCGCGGGAGCCGGTCCCCTTCGCGTAGATTGCCGGGCGGGGATGCCGGAGCGCGAGGGGACGGAAGACCAAGGTGGCAGGGGCAAGGCAGGGCGTGAGCGAGGCCCGCAGGGTCGTCGTCAAGGTGGGTTCCTCGTCGCTGACGTCCGCCGCGGGCGGCCTCGACGCCGACCGGGTGGACGCGCTCGTCGACGTGCTCGCCAGAGTGCGCAGCGGAGGCGAGAAGGAGATCGTCCTGGTCTCATCGGGTGCCATCGCCGCCGGCCTCGCCCCGCTGGGACTGCGCCGCCGCCCCCGCGACCTCGCCCGCCAGCAGGCCGCCGCCAGCGTCGGCCAGGGACTGCTGGTCGCCCGCTACGCCGCCTCCTTCGCCCGCCACGGCGTCCGCGTCGGCCAGGTGCTGCTCACCTCCGACGACATGAGCCGCCGCGCCCACCACCGCAACGCCTCCCGCACCCTCGACAAGCTGCTCGCGATGGGCGCGTTCCCGATCGTGAACGAGAACGACACCGTCGCCACCGACGAGATCCGCTTCGGCGACAACGACCGGCTCGCCGCGCTCGTCGCCCACCTCGTCCACGCCGACCTGCTGGTCCTGCTCTCCGACGTCGACGGCGTCTACGACGGCGACCCCGGCAAGTCCGGCACCTCGCGGATAGCGGAGGTGCGGGGGCCGGAGGACCTGGCGCACGTGGAGATCGGCAGCGCGGGCCGGGCCGGCGTCGGCACCGGCGGCATGGTCACCAAGGTCGAGGCGGCCCGCATCGCCGCCGCGGCCGGCATCCCGGTCGTGCTCACCAGCGCGGCGCACGCGGGCGACGGGCTGACCGGCAAGGACACCGGCACCTACTTCCACCCCGCGGGCAAGCGCTCCGCCGACCGGCTGCTGTGGCTCCAGCACGCCTCCACCCCGCAGGGCCACCTGACCCTGGACGACGGCGCGGTACGCGCGGTCGTCGAGCGGCGCACCTCGCTGCTGCCGGCCGGAATCGCCGCCGTGGAGGGCGAGTTCAGCGCCGGGGACCCGGTCGAGCTGCGGGACGGCGAGGGGCGCGCGGTGGCCCGCGGCCTCGTCAACTTCGACGCCAAGGAGATCCCGCAGTTGCTCGGGCGTTCGACGCGGGAGCTGGCGCGCGAACTGGGCCCGGCCTACGAACGCGAGGTCGTGCACCGCGACGACTTGGTGATCCTGCATCCCTGACGCCCGTCAGGGGCCGAAAACAGGGGGAACGCCCCGTAAAACGGCGCGCCCCTGAGGTGGACGTTCCGCAAAACCGCCCCACGGACCCTTGCGGCCTGCTCAACTTTGTCTCAGGGACACATTCCGCACGAGCCCGGCTCGACCGTCGCGTGAAGGAGGCCGTTGTGAGACGAGTGCGCCCTGGGACGGCGTCCCGCGGCGGCGGGAGCGCCACCGCCTCCCGCGCGGTCGGCGAGGAGCGCGCCCTCACGAGCGTCGTGGCGGGGGAGCGGTACGAGGAGCCGGCCGACCTGCCCCGCCTGTGGCACGTCACCCTCAGCGTCTCCGGCGAGGAGGCCCCGCTGAAGGAGGTGCGGCGCGGCCTCGAACAGCTCGCCCACGACCACCCCTTTCTACTGACCAGCCGCTACGCGAACGACCACGCGGAGATCCGCTACTGGGAGGAGGCCCGCGACCTGCACGACGCGGCCGCCGTCGCGCTGCGCCTGTGGGGCGAGCACCGCCAGACCGCCAAGCTGCCGCCCTGGGAGATCGTCGGCCTGGAGGTCATCGACCGGGAGACCTACCACCAGCGCGTCGCCGAGGGGTACGGTCCGCCGCCCGCGAGCCCGGTGGGCGTACACCCCTTTTGAGCCCCCTTCGCCGGGTGTCTCGGGGTTTGGGATGTCCGGTGGACGCTCCCGTGCGGCGCACTACTCTTCCCCCATGACCACGCTTTCGCCGTACGACTCCATGTCCCCGGTCACGCAGGCCGCCTACCGCGCCAAGGCCGCCGCCGCGGACCTCGCCCCGCTGCCCCGCGCGGAGAAGGACGACGCGCTGCTCGCCGTCGCGGACGCCCTGGAGGTCCGTACCAGCGAGATCGTCGAGGCCAACGCCAAGGACGTCGCCAAGGCCCGTGCGGCCGGCACCGGCGAGGCCGTCGTGGACCGGCTCACCCTCACCCCGGAGCGGGTGCGCGCCATCGCCTCCGACGTGCGGGACGTGGTCGCGCTGCCCGACCCGGTCGGCGAGGTGGTCCGCGGCTCGACCCTCCCGAACGGCATCGACCTGCGCCAGGTCCGCGTCCCGCTCGGCGTCGTCGGTATCATCTACGAGGCCCGCCCGAACGTGACGGTGGACGCCGCCGCGCTCTGCCTGAAGTCCGGCAACGCGGTCCTGCTGCGCGGCTCCGCCTCCGCCTACGAGTCCAACACCGCCCTGGTCAGGGTCCTGCGGGACGCCGTGGGCGGCGCCGGACTGCCCGCCGACGCCGTCCAGCTCGTGCCCGGCGAGAGCCGCGAGAGCGTGCGCGAGCTGATGCGCGCCCGGGGCCTGGTCGACGTCCTGATCCCGCGCGGCGGCGCCTCCCTGATCCAGACCGTCGTATCGGAGTCCACCGTCCCGGTCATCGAGACGGGCACCGGCAACTGCCACGTCTACGTCGACGCGCAGGCCGACCTCGACATGGCGATCGACATCCTGATCAACTCCAAGGCCCAGCGGGTCAGCGTCTGCAACGCCGCCGAGACCCTCCTGGTCCACCAGGACATCGCCCCCGAGTTCCTGCCGCGGGCCCTGGACGCCCTCGCCGAGGCCGGGGTGACCGTGCACGCCGACCCGCGCGTGCTGGCCTACGCCAAGGACTCCAAGGCCACCGTCGTCGAGGCCACACCGGAGGACTGGGACACCGAGTACCTCTCCTACGACATCGCCGCCGCCGTGGTGGACTCGCTGGACAAGGCCGTCGAGCACATCCGGCTGTGGACCTCCGGCCACACCGAGGCGATCGTGACCACCTCCCAGCAGGCCGCCCGCCGCTTCACCCAGCTGGTCGACTCCACCACGGTCGCCGTGAACGCCTCGACCCGCTTCACCGACGGCGGCCAGTTCGGCTTCGGCGCGGAGATCGGCATCTCCACGCAGAAGCTGCACGCGCGCGGCCCGATGGGGCTGCCGGAGCTCACCAGCACCAAGTACATCGTCACCGGCGACGGCCACATCCGGCGCTGACCGGAGCCGCGAGGCGGGGCGCATATGCAGGAAGCATGCGCCCCCGGTACGCGCCCGTGCCGCAGCGGAGAAGTCTCAGCAGGCGGATGAATTTCCATACCGTCTGCCCAAATTGACCCCCCAGGTCTACTCTGGATGCGTGCCGGAGGACGTGGGGGGCACGCCGTTCCCTGACGGCTGGGAGCCCGACGACGACCACGACCGCGGGGTGTCGGACGAAGAGTTCGCCTCCGTGGTCTTCGACGAGGCCTTCGTCCGGGCGGCAGCCGTCCATGAGCCGACCGCCGTGGAGCGCCTGCTGGCCGCGGCCCAGGCGAGAGCGGAGGCCTCCGAGGCGGAGGCCCGCCGGGCCCACGGCCGCGGCGAGCGCTACGAGGACGGGTACGGCCCCGACGGCCCCACCGGTTTCGGCCATGATCCCGACCTCGACGACGCGGACGACACCGACGTCCTGGAGGGCCGCTACGGCACCGCGGGGACGTACGGCAGGCAGGTCCGCTGGCACCGCCCCGTCGCCTGGATGCTCGCCATCGTGATGGGCATAGGCATGGTCGCGCTGGCCTTCGCGGCGGTCTACCGCGGCGCCTCCTCGAGCAACCGCGAGCAGGTGCCGCCGCCCGCGTCGACCGGTCTGGAGCAGGGGAGCGCGGTGCCGCCCTCCGCCTCCGCCGACACCGCCCAGCCCGCCATCTCGGTCATCCCGCGCACCCCCTGAGCGGCACCCCGGGCACGGCCTGCGCCCGTACGTCCTCATCATGGTCCGATCCTGGTGAGAACCTGTCAGAACTTGTCGTGCAGCCGGGCGTTTACCCGGGCTCCCGGAGACCTACCCTGAAGATATGGGAGGGCCTGGAGACCCGCCTGAGGGGCCACCCGAGGGCGCCCCCGCAGGTGGTGAGGACGAGTACCGATCCGTCGTGTTCGACGAATCGTTCGTCCGCGCTGCCCGCCTCCAGGAGTTCTCCGCGCAGGAGCGCATGGCCGACCACGCGCCCGCCGTACGCCGCCGCCCGCCGCTGCGCCGCGGCCTGTCCCGGCAGGCGCTGATCCTGGTGCTGCTGATCGCCGTCGCCTTCGGCACCGCGATCTACATGGGCGTACGCCACCCCTACCAGACGCCGTCGGCCCGGCAGCCCGTCGAGCCCCTGCGGATGACCGTCATCCCGCTCTCCCCGCAGGGCAAGGTGCCCGGCGCGACCGATCCCGAGTACCTGTACGAGCACAGCCCCGCCGCGCAGTTCCGGGTCGGCGCCGAGGGGATACCGCTGCCGGCGTCGCGGCGCACCGCGCACTTCTCCGACAGCCAGGTCGTGGCCGCCCTGACCACCGCCAAGGACTACATCGTGCGGTCAGCGCTGGACCCCGAGGTCATCGCCGGCCAGGACGTCCGCGCCGTGCGGGTCATGCTCGACGGCGGCCAACTCGACCAGTTCGACCAGAGCTTCGCGCATCCGGTGGCCGACGGCCGGCACCAGCCCACCGGATGGCTGGTCCGCTTCGACCAGACCCGCGCCCGGCTCGCCGACGCCAGGATCCGGGTCCAGGGCACGCTGCAGGCCGCCGAGACCGACTCCGCCACCCTCGAGGTCACCGCCGACCACACCTACGTCTACGCGCTGAAGCCGACCGGCTCCGACGCCAAGGCGCAGGCCTCCCTCTTCACCGTCCGGCGCGAGCTGCACTTCCGCTTCGACCGCGAGGACCTCCGCCTGCACCAGGCCCAGCTCGTCGTCTCCTACGTCCAGGCGGGCCCGCTGTCCTGCGCCGAGGACTCCACGAACCATCTGCACCCGCTGCTGGCCGGGCAGACGGCCCGCGCGGGCGGTCCGGCGGGCACGGACCCGTACGCCACCAGCGGCTTCACGGCGCTGTGCGGATCGCTCGCGGCGAGCGCGCAGCCGACGGTCTGAGCACCCCGCCGCCCGCGCGCCCGCGCCGGCTCAGTCGTCGTCGCGCGGCGGAGCGTCCTCGGGGGGAGTGTCCGTGGCGGACGGGTCGGCCGGCGGCCGGTCCTCGCGCGGCGCCGAGCCGGTGAAGCCGTCGAAGCCGCGCCGCACCCGGCCGCCCAGCCCGCCGGCCCCGCCCGCGATGTCGCTGACCAGCTTCATCAGCGGGTCCTTGGAGCCCTTGACGTTGCTCGCGTAGCTCGCCGCCGACTCGCGCCAGGAGTCCGAGACCGAGGCGTCCTTGTCCTCGTCGCGGCGCGGGTAGTGGCCGTCCATGATCCGCTGGTAGTCGCGGGACTCGGCCCACTTCTTCAGCTCGGCCGCGCGGATGGTGGTGAAGGGGTGCGTCCGCGGCAGCAGGTTCAGGATCTTCAGCACGGAGTCGCGCAGGTCGCCGCCCGCCTCGTACTCCTCGGCCTGCTGGAGGAAGGCGTCCACGTTCATCTCGTGCAGGTGGTTGCCGCCCGCGATCTTCATCAGGCCGCGCATCGACGCCCGCAGCTCCTGCCCGGCCAGCAGGCCGGCCCGGTCGGCGGACAGCTCCGACTTGCGGAACCACTCGCGCAGCGCCGTCACGATCGCCATGATCGCGAGGTTGCCCAGCGGGATCCAGGCGACCCGGACCGCCAGGGTCGTCAGGAACAGCAGGATCGTGCGGTACACGGCGTGGCCGGACAGGGCGTGGCCCACCTCGTGCCCGATGACGGCCCGCATCTCCTCCTCGTCGAGCAGCTCGACCAGGCCGGTGGTGACGACGATGATCGGCTCGTCCAGGCCGATGCACATCGCGTTCGGCTGCGGGTCCTGGTTGACGTACATCGGCGGGACCTTCTCCAGGTCCAGGATGTAACAGGCGTCCCGCAGCATGTCGTTGAGATGCGCGAACTGCTGGTCCGAGACGCGCACCGAGTCGGACAGGAACAGCAGCCGGAGGCTGCGCTCGGGCAGCAGCGCGCTGAGCGCCTTGAAGACGGTGTCGAAGCCGCTCAGCTTGCGCAGCGCGACCAGCGCGGAGCGGTCGGCGGGGTGCTCGTACGCACGCGAGGAGATCCCCGGGAATCGTCGGCGTTGCCTGCTCGGAACGTGCTCGTGTCCGTTGTGCTCGTGGCCGTCGTCGGACATGTGTGTCCCCCATGTGCGTGTGAGTGGCCCTTTGCGGACCCTTGTGCGGCCCTTTGCGCCCCCGAAGCAGGGCCCAGCCTAGGCGGAGTTACCGTGGACGGGCACTACACCGAAGGAGTCCAGCACCATGGAGCACACTGCCGCAGCCCTGTGGCTCGTCCAGGCGGCGAGCGCGTCCCCGCACCAAGGGCCGGGGAACCTGCTCCGGATCGTGCTGGTGGTGATGATGGTGGGTTGCGCGCTGACCGGGTGGTTCCTGTTGCGGGGCTACAAGCAGAAGGACGACTGAGCGCCTCCCCGGGTTCCCAACGGCGGAGTCGGCGTGATCGCCGTGACGGCGCCCGCATACGATGGGCCGACATCTTCATCCCGCCCACACCGGATAGGTTCTGCCGATGACGAGCTTCCACGCTGCCGCCGCTCAGTTGGTCACTCTCGCTGCCGAGGGCGAGGAGCACGGCGGCAATCACGAGAGCCTCAGCCCGTACGTCACCGGCGGCGGAGCCCTGCTCATCCTGCTGCTCCTGCTGTGGATCACCACTCGTTTCAACCGCGACCGCTGAGTCCCGCCCGGGCCGCCGCCGGGGACCGGTCCGCCCGGTCCTCTCAGGCGGGGCCGGTAGGGTCTGCACGCATGGGAGAGCAGGACATGCCTACCGGCCCGTCGAACCCCGGCAAGCGCCGCCTCGGCGTCATGGGCGGAACGTTCGACCCGATCCACCACGGGCACCTCGTGGCGGCCAGCGAGGTCGCCGCGCAGTTCCACCTGGACGAGGTGGTCTTCGTGCCGACCGGCCAGCCGTGGCAGAAGACGCACCGCGACGTCTCCCCGGCCGAGGACCGCTATCTGATGACGGTGATCGCGACCGCCGAGAACCCGCAGTTCTCGGTGAGCCGCATCGACATCGACCGGGGCGGCGCGACGTACACCGTGGACACGCTCCGTGACCTGCGCGCGCTCAACCCCGACACGGACCTCTTCTTCATCACCGGCGCCGACGCCCTCGGCCAGATCCTCACCTGGCGGGACTCCGAGGAGCTGTTCTCCCTGGCGCACTTCATCGGATGCACCCGGCCCGGCCATCATCTGACCGACCACGGTCTCCCCGAGGGCGGCGTCTCGCTCGTCGAAGTTCCCGCGCTGGCCATCTCCTCCACGGACTGCCGTGCGAGAGTCGCCAAGGGAGACCCCATCTGGTACATGGTGCCGGACGGAGTCGTGCGCTACATCGACAAGCGCGAGCTGTACCGCGGCGAGTGAGCCGAGAGGGGCACCGGTGAACGACCGATACGACGCGGGCTACGGCGACCACGACGACCAGTACGAACTCGTCGGCTACGACGAGTACGGCCGGCCCGTCTACCGGCCGGCAACCCAGCAGCAGGCGCCGCAGCAGCCGTACGACCCGTACGCGCAGCAGCAGGGCTACGGGTACGACCCGTACGCGACCGGCTCGCAGCAGCAGGTCCCGCAGCAGTACGACCCCTACGGCACCGGACAGCAGCCGGTCACGCCGCCCGCGCCCTCCTACGACCCCTACGGCACCGGGGCGCCCCAGGGCGGCGCGCCCCAGGCGCCGTACGACCCCTACGGACGGGCCGCGGCCAGTGGGCAGCAGCCCCGGGTCGCCGAGCAGACCGCCTACATCCCGCAGCAGGCGGGCCCGGAGGAGCAGGCACACGACGCCGCCCCGGCCGAACGGGACTACCGCACCGAGCAGTTCGACTTCGTCGAGGAGCCCGACGCCGACTCCGAGGACGTCATCGACTGGCTCAACTTCACCGAGAACCGCACCGAGCGGCGCGAGGAGGCCAGGCGCCGCGCCCGCAGCCGCCTCGTCGCCCTCGTCGTCACGCTGGCCCTCGTCGCGGTCGGCGGCATCGGCTACCTCTGGTACGCCGGGAAGCTGCCGGGCCTGTCCTCGTCCGGCTCCAAGAAGGGCGGCACCGCCACGGCCGCGGGTGCCCAGAACCGCGACGTGATCGTCGTCCACCTGCACAACACCAAGGGCGGCGGCACCTCCACGGCGCTGCTCGTGGACAACACCACCACCAAGCAGGGCACCACCGTGCTGCTGCCCAACTCCCTTTCCCTGACGGACGACGACGGCACCACGACCACCCTCGCCAAGTCGGTCGACGGGGACGGCTCCTCCGGCACCCGCGACTCCCTCGACACGGTCCTCGGCACCGACATCGAGGGCACCTGGCGCCTTGACACCCCGTACCTGCAGAACCTGGTCGACCTGATCGGCAACATCGAGGTCGACACCAACGCGGACGTTCCGGACCCGACCGCCAAGAAGAAGGGCGCCGAGCCCCTCGTCCACAAGGGCAAGGACCAGACCCTCAGCGGCAAGACGGCCGTCGCCTACGCCACCTACCGCGCCTCGGGCGAGGCCCAGAACGCCCAGCTGGAGCGGTTCGGCCAGGTCATGGCGGGCGTGCTGCGCAAGATGTCCTCCGACCCGCAGGCCGCGACGACGACCGTGCAGACCCTCGCCCAGATCCTGGACCCGTCGCTCACCGACAAGGACCTCGGCACCTTCCTCGCCAAGCTCGCCGACCTCGCCAAGGGCGGCGACTACAAGACCGCCCTGCTGCCCGTCCAGGGCGACGGCACCCTGAGCGCGCAGGCCAGCGCCAGCGTGGTCAAGGACGTCCTCGGCGGCGCCGCCAAGAGCCCCGAGCAGGGCTCGGCGGTCCGGGTCTCGGTCCAGAACGCCACGGGCGCGAAGGACAACACCGAGAAGGCCCGCGTGGTCCTGCTCAACGGCGGCTTCACCTTCCTGGAGGGCGGCACCGCCGGCACCCCGTCGGCCACGTCCAAGGTCGTCTACTCCGACGCCAAGGACAAGGCGAACGCCACGGAGGTCGCCAAGACCCTGGGCCTTCCGGGCAGCTCCGTGGCCAAGGGGAAGACCACCTCGAACGCCGACGTGTCGGTGATCCTCGGCCAGGACTACAAGCCGTCCTCCTCCTGACCGGCCCCCGGCACGGGCGCCCCACGTGATCCCTTAATCACGTGGGGTGCGCCCGGCGGTCCGTGAGACCCTTGGTGTCAACAGACCGCCGACCGAAAGCCGCGTAGTGACCGCCACTGACCGTTCCCTCGAGCTGATCAACACCGCCGCCCAGGCGGCCGCCGACAAGCTCGCGCACGACATCATCGCCTACGACGTCAGCGACGTGCTGTCGATCACGGACGCCTTCCTGCTGGCCTCCGCGCCCAACGACCGCCAGGTCAAGTCGATCGTCGACGAGATCGAGGAGCGGCTGCAGAAGGAGCTCGGCGCCAAGCCGGTGCGCCGCGAGGGCGACCGCGAGGCCCGCTGGGTCCTGCTCGACTACGTCGACATCGTCGTCCACGTCCAGCACAGCGAGGAGCGCGTCTTCTACGCCCTTGAGCGGCTGTGGAAGGACTGCCCCGAGCTGGAGCTGCCCGCCGACGCCAAGGCCACCCGCGGCAAGGCCGAGGAGCACGCCCGGCACCAGGCCGCCGAGGAGGCGGCCGACCTCGGCGGTGAGTGGTGATGAGCGCCACCGGTGAGGTGACCGCCGGCCGGCCCGGCCGGGGACGCCGCGTCATCCTCTGGCGCCACGGCCAGACCTCGTGGAACGTGGAGCGCCGCTTCCAGGGCACCACGGACGTCGCCCTCACCGAGACCGGTGTGGCCCAGGCCCGCCGCGCCGCCCGGCTGCTGGCCTCCCTGGGGCCCGACGCGATCGTCGCCTCCGACCTCCAGCGGGCCGCGAACACCGCGGCCGAGCTCGCCGGGCTCACCGAGCTGGAGGTGACCCACGACGAGGGGCTGCGCGAGACCTACGCGGGCGTCTGGCAGGGCCTGACGCACGAGGAGATCATCGAGCGCCACGGCGAGGAGTACGCCGCGTGGAAGCGCGGCGAGCCGGTCCGCCGCGGCGGCGGCGAGCTTGAGACCGAGGTGGCCGAGCGCGCCGCCCCGGTCGTGCTGCGGCACGCCGAGAAGCTCCCCGACGACGGCACCCTCGTCGTGGTCAGCCACGGCGGGACGATCCGCACCACCATCGGGCGCCTGCTGGGCCTGGAGCCCCGCCACTGGGAGAGCCTGGGCGGCCTGTCCAACTGCTGCTGGTCCGTCCTCGGCGAGGGCGCCCGCGGCTGGCGCCTGCTGGAGCACAACGCCGGCACGCTGCCCGAGCCGGTGCTCGGCGACGACGACTAGCGGATTTCACTTTCCGGCAGGTCGCAGGCTAGAGTTCTTCTTGTTCGCCCCGCCGAGCGGGAAGAACCTGATGGGGCTATAGCTCAGTTGGTAGAGCGCCTGCATGGCATGCAGGAGGTCAGGAGTTCAATTCTCCTTAGCTCCACAACAAGATCCCGTCTCCGTCAGGAGGCGGGATTTTCTGTCTGTTCCTGTACGACTTGAGTCACTTGTGGTCCCGAAGGCGTATACCTCTGTGGAGGCGCTCTCGGCGTGCGTGTCCGTACTGGTACTCAGGCGTCGCTGACCGTATTGGCCCGGCCGTGGCAGAATCAAACGGCCGGAAGGGAGCGCGGCCCGACGGGAGGGAGCTGTGATGCCTGCGAGCATCCTCGAGGAGGTCGGCCACCTCCTCGAAGCGGCATCTGCACGGGACACGGTCATCCGTCTGAGCTGCCCTTCCTGCGGTTCCGCCCATGTCGCGCAAGTCCTCGGTGACAACGGCGGAATCTCCTACGTGTGCACGGCCTGCGGCCACAGCTGGAGCTGATCGATGGGTGCACACAGGCGCAAGTGCGATTGGTGCGGCAGCGGCACGCCGATCGTCCGCGACATGGAACCGGTCAACCCCGACTACCAGTACTGGTGCGAGGAGTGCGCGCGGGCGCTGATCATAAAGGGCGACCCGATCGAGACGTACCGCGAGCTGGAGGGCGAGCCGATCTACGGCCGTCTGCTCGAGGAGCACTGCACGCTCAAGCGGTTCTACTCCTTCGTCACCGCTTGACGTGCCGGCCCTGCCCGGGGCCCACGGAAACGATTTGGTGTTGCACCCGGTGGACCGTGTAATGTTGGCGTCGCCGCCGGGGAAACCGGGCGGACCATAGCACGGGGCTATAGCTCAGTTGGTAGAGCGCCTGCATGGCATGCAGGAGGTCAGGAGTTCAATTCTCCTTAGCTCCACGGCAGATCCCGCCGGATCGTGAAGATCCGGCGGGATTTTTGTGTCTGCGGGGGCAGTTGTGCCCGGCTCAGCGGCCGAGCGCGCGCCGTCCGCGGCCCTGGGAGAGCACCGGCAGGTTGCGGGACGGCGCCCGGTCGCGCGGCGCCTCCTCCTCGATGCGCAGGGCGAGGGCCGGGCAGCGGCGCACCGCGCGCAGCGCCTTGGCCTCCGCGTAGCGCGGCACCTGGGCCTGGGCGACGGTCGGGAAGCCGTCGGCGCCGAGTTCGAAGACCTCCGGGAGGATGTCCGCGCACAGGCCGTGGCCCCGGCACAGGGTCCAGTCGACGTAGATCTTCTGACGGCTGGCGCCGGTCTCCGCGGGCTCCGCGCCGCTCGTGATGCTCGCGGGCATCTGGCCGGCCTCGAAGAGCGGCAGAACGCCCTCCACGGGCCGTCCGCAGCCGTTTCCGAGGACATGGGCCGCGAGGTCGTCGGTGAAGGCCTTGATGGTCGACTCCAGGAACATCGCGGAGCCGTCCGGGTGCGAGCACGCGCCGCGCCGCTTCACGTTCTTGGCGACCTGCTTGAGCGCCTCGAGGGCGGCCGGGCCGCCGCCGCCCAGGATGTCCTCCATGCCGCGCGCGGCGGCCGGCAGACCGAGGTAGCAGGGGCCGCACTGGCCCGCGCTCTCCTCGGCCAGCCACTGCGCCACCCGCAGCGACTCGCCCAGCGGGCAGGTCTCCTGACTGATCGGCAGGATCGCGCCGGCGCCGAGCGAACCGCCCACCGCGTCCAGGGAGTTGCGGGAGACGATCGCCTCGTCGACGGTCGCCGCGTCGATCCACTTGCCGTGGTAGCCGCCGGTCAGCACGCCCTGCGGGACCTGCGGGGCGCCGGCGAGCTGGAGGACGTAGCGCAGCGGGACGCCGGTGGGGACCTCGATCACCATGGGGCGGGCGACCGCGCCGGAGACCGTCAGCATGACGGTGCCCGGCTCGTCGTAGAGGCCGGTGTTGCCGTAGCGCTCCGGGCCGATGCGGGCGGCGATGGCGAGCTGGGCGAAGGTCTCGGCGTTCGACAGCAGGGTGGGCGCGCCGCCGACGCCGCTCTGCGAGGCGCTGATCTTGCGGCCGGGCGGGATGGCCGGGCCGCCGTCGATCGAGCGGATCAGGGAGGCGGCGGCACCGGTGACCATGCGGACCGGGTTGCGCTGGACCCAGGCCTTGAGCGCGGAGCGGCGTCCGTTGCTGAGGCCGCGTTCGGCGAGGGCGGCCTCCATCGAGCGCTGCGTCGACTCACGGGTGACCCCCACCACGAGCGTGCGGGCACCCAGCGCCTCCGCGACCAGCAGCGCCCCGTCCAGGATGAGATGGGGGGCGCGGTTGATCAGCACCGTGTCCTTGCGGCAGGCCGGCTCGTCCTCGCTGCCGTTGACCACGACGACCGGCCGTACACCGCGCTTGATCGCCGCCTCGGCGACCGAGCGCAGCTTCTTGTGGAAGGGGAAGCCCGCGCCGCCGCGGCCCTTCAGGTTGATGTTCTCGGCGAGCTTCGCGAGCTGCTCGCCGCCCAGGGGTTCGAGCGGGCCGTGCACCTTGAGGTGCATGGACAGATCGAGTCGTTCGACAAGGTCGAAGCCAGACGTGAGTTGCGGAAGTCCGACCACGCGGACTTCTGGAACGTCGGGCAGGGCCTCGTTCACCTATAGCCTCCGGAAGGCGTGTTCCAAGGTTCGCCCGAACCCGGTGCGTCCCAGGAGGCACCGGGCGTCGATTCATCGGCGGGACCGCTGTTGTACGTGTCGTTCGAGTTGTACGTGCCGTACTGGGCGTTCGTCTCACCGGTGTCGTACACATCACTGTTGCGGTAGCCCGCGGCGCCCGAATTGCCATAGGTGGGGATGTTGTATCCCGTGTCCTGGAGCGGGTCGTACGCCGACGGGGGCGCCTCACCGACCGGCGGGGGCGAGGGCACGGGCCAGCTGCCCGCGGCGTTGCCGGCGGCGTCCATGCGCGGCATCGCCTCCGTGGACTGCATGTCCATGGGCAGGTCCATGCGGGCGGTCTGGCCGGCGCCGTACTGCTGCCCGCCCTGCTGCGGGGTGACGGCGCGATAGGCGGCCGCGAAGCCTCCGGTGGACTCCGGGGTCATGGTGCGGGAGGACGAGGTGTCGTAGAAGCCCGCCGTGGACGCCGTGTCGACGGGTTGCTGCCTCGGCGCGCGGGCGTTCTCGTAGCCCGGCAGCGCGGACGGGGTCTCGGGTCCCCGCGCGCGTGCGCGGGGTGAAGCCGCGTCGGCCATGCGCGCGCGGCTGGCCTCCAGCTCCTCGCGGGCCGCGCTCGGGTCGTTGCCCAGGAACACGGCGAGGCGGTCGGCGACCTTCCGCTTGAACGGGCGCGGGGCCGCCCGCAGTGCCAGGGCCGCGGCGACCGCGACCACGCACAGCTCGTAGGAGACCATGAAGAACGTCTTCGCCGGGCGTCCCGCGAACAGGCCGTGGATCAGGGCCGCGCACCAGGACGGGTAGGCCAGCATGTGCATGGCGCGCCAGCGCGCGGCGATCGGCGCCGGGGAGGCGAACTGGTTGCGCAGGGCGCCGGTGATGCCGACGAAGATCATGAGGTAGGCGGCCAGCGAGCCCATCCCGACGAGGGTGGCGCTGCCCGGGTTCGCGGCGCCGGAGCCCGAGAACAGCCAGCCGAAGGGGATCAGGGCCGCGATCCAGTCGGCGTGGTCCAGCGCGAGCTTGACGCCGATGTGCACCAGGAGGAAGGCGATCGAGGCGACGGCGGTCACCCGGTGGATGCCCTGGGCCACGATGCGCTGGCGGATGTTGAGGATGAGCCGGTCCTGGGCCACCAGGCCCCAGATCACCGAGCAGGTGAGGCAGACGAGCGACAGGACGCCCGCACCGAAGTTGAGGAACTGCTGCAGCCAGTCGCCGCCGAGGAGGACGACGGCGGGTATGAGCAGCAGCACGACAGCCGACGCCACCCCGTAGGCCGACCGGCCGGGTTTGGGGAGCGTGCTGTTGCTACGACGAGGGTTCATGGGGGCAACTCCGAGCAGTATCGGGAAAGCGGTCCCGCTGCCGAACTCTAGGTGGCGCCATACCGATGGGTACGAGGTTTGAGTTATTGGGTTGTTATGCAAGGACAACGCAGTTGTTGTGATGTCCGGGTGTCGGCTGTTACGCGAAGTAACTTTTGACTTCTGTTCAGTTGTTGTCCGGGTGTGACACCGGGCCAGAGACCCATACGGAAGCGCGTCGCATCGTGCTCAAGCGCTGCGGTACCCTAACCGCATGCGTGCCGTACGCCTTCTGCTTAGCGAGCCGCGCTGATCAGTCCCGACCGCCGGGCGACCCGGATGGTCGGCATCGGCGCGGCGTCCCCTCCTGTGCGAGGGGATTTTTCGTTTCCGGGAAGTCGCAGCAGTCGGCCGAGACGATCGATGGAGCTTTGAGGATCATGAGCGAGACGAACCCCGCTGCCACCGCGGAGGTGGCAGCGCCGCACCGCTACACGGCCGCCGTGGCGGCCGAGATCGAGGCACGCTGGCAGGACTTCTGGGACGCAGACGGCACGTACGCGGCGCCGAACCCCGAGGGCGACCTGGCGGGCGCCCCCGCGGTCGTCGCCCGTCCCAAGAAGTTCATCATGGACATGTTCCCCTACCCCTCCGGTGCGGGACTGCACGTCGGCCACCCGCTGGGCTACATCGCCACCGACGTCTTCGCCCGCTTCCAGCGCATGACCGGGCACAACGTCCTGCACACCCTGGGCTTCGACGCCTTCGGCCTGCCCGCCGAGCAGTACGCGGTGCAGACCGGCACGCACCCGCGCGTGTCCACCGAGGCCAACATCGAGAACATGAAGGCCCAGCTGCGCCGGCTGGGCCTGGGCCACGACAAGCGCCGGTCGTTCGCCACGATCGACCCGGACTACTACAAGTGGACCCAGTGGATCTTCCTGCAGATCTTCAACTCCTGGTACGACGACGAGTCGGACCGGGCCCGTCCGATCGCCGAGCTGGTCGCCCAGTTCGAGACCGGTGACCGCGCCGTCCCCGGCGGCCGTTCCTGGGACGCGCTGACCGCGGGCGAGCGGGCCGACATCCTGGGCGAGTACCGCCTGGCGTACGCCTCCGACGCGCCGGTCAACTGGTGCCCCGGCCTGGGCACCGTGCTGGCCAACGAGGAGGTCACCGCCGACGGCCGCAGCGAGCGCGGCAACTTCCCGGTCTTCAAGGCCAAGCTGCGCCAGTGGAACATGCGCATCACCGCCTACGCCGACCGGCTGCTGGACGACCTGGAGGCGCTGGACTGGCCCGAGGCGATCAAGCTGCAGCAGCGCAACTGGATCGGCCGCTCCGAGGGCGCCCGCGTCGACTTCCCGATCGACGGCGAGCGCATCACGGTCTTCACCACGCGCCCGGACACCCTGTTCGGCGCGACCTACATGGTGCTGGCCCCCGAGCACCCGCTGGTCGAGAAGTTCACCCCGGCCGCCTGGCCGGAGGGCACCCACGAGGTGTGGACCGGCGGCCACGCGACGCCCGCCGAGGCCGTCGCCGCCTACCGCGCGCAGGCCGCCTCGAAGTCCGACGTCGAGCGCCAGGCCGAGGCCAAGGACAAGACGGGCGTCTTCATCGGCGCGTACGCGACCAACCCGGTCAACGGCGCGCAGGTCCCCGTCTTCATCGCCGACTACGTCCTGATGGGCTACGGCACGGGCGCGATCATGGCCGTCCCGGCGGGCGACCAGCGCGACTTCGAGTTCGCGCGCGCCTTCGAGCTGCCGATCCACTGCATCGTCGAGCCGACCGACGGCCGGGGCACCGACACCTCGACGTGGGAGGACGCCTTCGCGTCGTACGACGCGAAGATCATCAACTCCTCCAACGACGACATCTCCCTGGACGGCCTGGGCGTCGTGGACGCCAAGGCGCGCATCACCGAGTGGCTGGCGCGCAAGGGCATCGGCGAGGGCACGGTCAACTTCCGCCTGCGCGACTGGCTGTTCAGCCGCCAGCGCTACTGGGGCGAGCCGTTCCCGATCGTCTACGACGAGGAGGGCATCGCCCACGCGCTGCCCGAGTCGATGCTGCCCCTGGAGCTGCCGGAGGTCGACGACTACTCGCCGCGCACCTTCGACCCGGACGACGCCGACACCGAGCCCGAGACGCCGCTGTCGCGCAACGACGAGTGGGTCCACGTCACCCTGGACCTGGGCGACGGGCCGAAGAAGTACCGGCGTGAGACCAACACCATGCCCAACTGGGCGGGTTCGTGCTGGTACGAGCTGCGCTACCTGGACCCGCACAACAGCGAGCAGCTGGTCGACCCCGAGATCGAGCGGTACTGGATGGGCCCGCGCGAGGGCCAGCCGCACGGCGGCGTCGACCTGTACGTCGGCGGCGCCGAGCACGCCGTGCTGCACCTGCTGTACGCGCGCTTCTGGTCCAAGGTGCTGTTCGACCTGGGGCACGTCTCCTCCGCGGAGCCGTTCCACAAGCTGTTCAACCAGGGCATGATCCAGGCCTACGTCTACCGCGACGGCCGCGGCATCGCGGTGCCGGCCGCCGAGGTGGAGGAGCGCGACGGCGCGTACTTCTACCAGGGCGAGAAGGTCTCCCGGCTGCTGGGCAAGATGGGCAAGTCCCTGAAGAACGCGGTCACCCCGGACGAGATCTGCGCCGAGTACGGCGCCGACACGCTGCGCCTGTACGAGATGGCGATGGGCCCGCTGGACGTGTCGCGGCCGTGGGACACGCGCGCGGTGGTGGGCCAGTTCCGGCTGCTGCAGCGGCTGTGGCGCAACGTCGTCGACGAGGACAGCGGTGCGGTCACCGTCTCGGACGCCGAGCCGGACGAGGAGACGCTGCGCGCCCTGCACAAGGCGATCGACGGCGTGCGCCAGGACCTGGAGGGCCTGCGCTTCAACACCGCCATCGCCAAGGTCACCGAGCTGAACAACCACCTGACCAAGGCGGGCGGCGCGGTGCCGCGCTCCGTCGCCGAGCCGCTGGTGCTGCTGGTCGCGCCGCTGGCCCCGCACATCGCCGAGGAGCTGTGGCGCAAGCTGGGCCACACCGACTCGGTCGTGCACCGGGACTTCCCGGTCGCCGACCCGCGCTACGTCGTCGACGAGACGGTGACCTGCGTCGTGCAGATCAAGGGCAAGGTCAAGGCCCGCCTGGAGGTCTCGCCGTCCATCTCCGAGGAGGAGCTGGAGAAGGTCGCGCTGGCGGACGAGAAGGTCGTCGCGGCGCTGGACGGCGCGGGCATCCGCAAGGTGATCGTGCGGGCGCCGAAGCTGGTGAACATCGTTCCGGCGTAGGTGCCGGGAGCGACGCAGCAGGTGTCGGGGTAGTCCCCTACGGGCAGGTTCGGGGTTCTTCTGGAACTCCGCACCTGCCCGTCTCGTTTACCGTGGAAGAGCGGCGCGGGACGTGCCGCGCGGCCTGGAGGAGGAGCGACGTGGAAGCAGTGATCGCAGTGTTCGCCCTGCTCTTCGTGCTCTTCCTGGGCCTCGGCGTCTACGCCACGGTGAAGGCGGTCGGCGCCGCCAAGCGCGGCGTGGACCGCACGATCTCCCAGGCCCGCCGCACGGTCGAGGACCACACCCTGCGGGCCAAGTCCTTCGCCCAGCCGGGCGCGGCGGGCGAACTGGCCCAACTGCGTCTGACGCTGCGCACGTCGATGCGTGCGACCCAGGACGCGCTGCACGCGGGCGCGCCCGAGGACGAGTCCCTCAAGGAGGCACTCGGCCTCTTCGAGCGCCTCAGCGTGCACGGACACGAACTGGACGGCGAGCTCAAGCGCCTGGAGGCCGAGCCGGACCGCAGGACGCTCGCCGAGCGGCTGCCCGGCCTGCGCGAGCGCACCGAGCGCATCACGCACTCGGCCGACTCGCTGCGCTGGGCCGCCCGCGACCGCGCGCACCGCTTCGCCGACGACGACCTGGACGCGCTGAGCACCCAGATAGACGTGGAGGCCGGCGCCCTGCGGCACTGGACCCGCGAGGAGCCCGCCGTCGAGCCCGCCCAGTGGCCGGACGCCCCGGCCGCCGACCACGCGACAGCGCAGCAGACCTGGCCGGAGACGCCCCGGTCGCGCCCGGCCGAGGAGCCGACGCGGGCCGCCATCACCCCGCCCGCGCAGCGCCCCGTCTACCCATGGCAGAAGAAACCCCGCCCCGAGAGCACTACTTGATCCGGTCAAGGGCATACCAGGTGAGAGGGGCCGGGCTGCCGCCCGGGCACTACGGCAGGTAACCTCCAGCTCATGTCCCGCCATGTCGCGATCGTCACCGATTCAACGGCCTACCTGCCGCCGCGGACGATGGAGCGCCACGGCATCACAGCGGTACCCCTGACGGTGGTCCTCGGTGACCAGGCCCTGGACGAGGGCACCGAGATCTCGACGCGCTCCCTGGCCCAGGCACTTCAGAAGCGGCGGCCCGTCACCACCTCGCGGCCCAGCCCCGAGCTCTTCGCCGAGACCTACCGCAAGGTCGCCGAGTCCGGCGCGAGCGGCATCGTCTCCCTCCATCTCTCGGCCGAGCTGTCGGGCACCTACGACGCGGCGGTGCTGGCCGCGCGCCAGGCGCCGGTGCCGGTGCGGGTCGTGGACACCGGGACGGTCGCGATGGCGCTCGGCTTCTGCGCCCTCGCCGCGGCGGAGGTGGCGGAGTCGGGCGGGACGGTGGACGAGGCCGTCACGGCCGCCGAGAAGCGGGCGTCGGGCACCTCCGCCTACTTCTACGTCGACACCCTGGACTATCTGCGCCGCGGCGGCCGGATCGGCGCCGCACAGGCCCTGCTGGGCTCCGCGCTCGCCGTGAAGCCGCTGCTCCAGCTGGACGCCGGCCGGATCGAACTGCTGGAGAAGGTGCGGACGGCCTCGCGGGCGATCGCGCGTCTGGAGGAGATCGCGGCCGACCGGGCCGGCAGCGCGCCGGTCGACATCGCTGTCCACCATCTCGCCGCCCCCGAGCGGGCATCGGCCCTCGCGGACCGGCTGCGGACGCGGGTGCCGGGCGTGGCGGATCTGCACGTGAGCGAGGTCGGCGCGGTGATCGGGGCGCACACCGGGCCCGGGCTGCTGGGAGTCGTGGTCTCGCCCCGGTGACGGTTCTTGTCGTGATGCCCGTCGTGATGCCCGTCGCGGGGCGCGTCGCCCGTGCGGGTGGCGGGGTTTTCCACAACCGGTCGGTAATCCCCGGGAATTGAGCAAGATCATCGCGGGGTCGCCGAGGTGCCCGATGCTCGCCACATGGCACTTCGATCACGCACACGTACAGCGACCGTCTCCAGCGGCCCGGGGCGGGGACCCGCCTCCGACGGCCGGATCCGCCGCCACTCGCCGGTGCGGAGCCGCGGGCGGCGGCCGGCGCCGGCGGACGAACCCCGCCGGCGCGCGGAGTTGCTGTTCCCCGAACACGCCGGTGAGCGGCGGGAGTCGGGGACGGGGCCGCCGGTGGTGCCGGAGCCGCAATTGGGGGAGGGCGGGGTTCTTGGAGCGGGCGAAGGCCCGGAGGGCTCCTCGGTCGGCGAGGGCCGGCGTGGACGGGCCGTGCTCGCGCTGCGGGAGCGGATGCCGCTGTGGGTGCAGACGCGGTGCGGGCTGGAGCGGCGGAGTGTGGTCGCCCTGTCCGTGGTGCTCGTGGTGGCCGCGGTCTTCGCCGTCCAGCACTTCTGGACCGGGCGGACGGAGGTGGTTCGGGCACCCGAAGTGGTGCGGGCGGCGGCTCCGTTCGGTGAGCGGAGGGGCGGCGCGGAGCCCGGGCCGAGCGGTGCGCCCGGCGCCGTGGATCCGGCCGGGTCCGGGTCGGCCGCGGCCGAGATCGTCGTGGACGTCAGCGGCAAGGTGCGCGAGCCGGGGATTCATCGTCTTCCCGCCGGTTCACGGGTCGCCGACGCCCTGAGCGCGGCCGGCGGGGTCCGCCCCGGCACGAACACGGACGGGCTGAACCGGGCCCGCCTCCTCATGGACGGGGAGCAGGTGATCGTCGGAGGACCGGTGGCTCCGGCACCTGTCGCGGCCGGCGGCGGTTCCGCGGGCAGCACGGGTGCGGGCGCGGGTGGTGCGGTGGCGAGTGGTGCTCCCGTGGCCCCGGTCGTGCTCAGCACCGCCACCGTGGAGCAGCTCGACACCTTGCCGGGCGTCGGTCCGGTGCTCGCCCAGCACATCGTCGACTACCGCGCACAGCACGGCGGTTTCCGCTCGGTGGACGAGCTGCGCGAGGTCGACGGCATCGGCGCCCGCCGCTTCGCCGATCTCCGGAATCTCGTACGGCCATGAGGCGCACCCCCGCTCTCCCGCCCGGGCGCGCGACCGTGCACGCCGCCGGAGGACGGCTCGGAGCTGCCCAACCCCGGCAGGAAGGACCGGCCGACCTGCGCCTCGTACCGCCCGCGCTCGCGGCCTGGGCGACCACCGCGGTGCTGCTCGACGCGACGCCGGGCCCGGTGATCGTCGTCGCGGTGGCGTGCACGGCTGCGGCGCTGGTCCTGCTGGTGGCACGGCGGCGAGGGCCACGCCGGGAATCGCCCGAGGAGCGGTCCGGTCTGGCGCGCACGACTCGGCGGCAAAGCCCGACCGTGTGTGAGCGCCGGACCCGGCTCCCGGTCGCCGCCGTGCTGCTCTGTGTCGCCGGCGCCGCCGTCTCCGCGGGGCTGCACGGAGCCGACCTGCGGCGCGGGCCGGTGCCCGGGCTGGCACGGCAGTACGCCTCCGTGACTGCCGAGGTCGAGATCACGTCCGACCCCCGGCTCACCCGGCCCCGGATCAGGGGTGACCGCGCCATGCCGCCCTCCGTGCTGATGGACGCGGTGGTACGGCGGGTGGAGGAGGCGGACGGGACGGCGGTGGTCACACGGACGCCGGTACTGCTGATCGTCGACGTGGGGACCCGGACCGGGACCCCCGCGAACGGACCGGGCGGAACCGGTCCGGCGAGCCCTGCCGAACGACCCTCGCCCTGGCTCGAGTTGCTGCCCTCCACGCGCCTGCTCGTCCACGCCCGCTCGGCACCCGCAGCCGTCGGCGGCGACCGGGTCGCGGGAGTGCTGCGGGTGCGGGGGCAGGCCGTGCCGGAGGTGGTGGCGGGGCCGTCGGGGGCGCAGCGGTTCGCCGGGCGGCTGCGGGCCGGGCTGCGGCAGGCGACGGACGGGCTGCCGGCGGACGCGCGGGCACTGCTGCCCGGGCTGGTCGTCGGGGACACCTCGCGGATCACCCCGGAGCTGGACGGGGCGTTCAAGGAGAGTGACCTCGCGCACCTGCTCGCGGTGTCCGGCAGCAACCTCACCATCATCCTCGCCCTGCTCATCGGGCCGCCCGGCATGGCCCGGCTGGTGGAGCGGCGGGGGCTCGCGCCCCGGCTCGGCATCCCGCTGCGGACGACCGCGGTGCTCGGCAGCGCGCTCACGCTCGGTTTCGTGGTGGTGTGCCGGCCGGATCCGAGTGTGCTGCGCGCCGCGGCCTGCGGCAGTGTGGTGCTGCTGGCCCTGGCGACCGGCCGCCGCAGGTCGCTCGTCCCCGCGCTGGCGGCCGCCGTCCTGCTGCTGGTGCTCTACGACCCCTGGCTGGCCCGGAGTTACGGCTTCCTGCTCTCAGTGCTGGCCACCGGCGCCCTGCTCACGCTCGCTCCCCGCTGGAGCGAGGCGCTGCGGCGGCGCCGGGTGCCGCCGAGGCTCGCGGAGGCTCTGGCCGCGGCGGCCGCCGCGCAGGTGCTGTGCGCGCCGGTCGTGGCGGTGCTGTCGGCGCGGGTGAGCCTGGTGGCGGTGCCGTGCAACCTCCTCGCGGAGCTCGCGGTGGCGCCGGCCACGGTGCTGGGGTTCGCGGCGCTGGCGACGGCGCCGGTACTGATGCCGCTGGCCGAAGCGTGTGCGTGGTGCGCCGGTTGGCCCGCGGGCTGGATCGCGGACATCGCCCGCACCGGGGCCGCGCTGCCGGGCGGGGGCGTGGACTGGCCGGGCAGCTGGGCCGGGGCCGGGCTGCTCGCCCTGGTCACGCTGGTCGTCCTCACGGCGGGTCGGCGGCTGCTGGGGCACCCCTGGCTGTGCGCGGCCTGCGGGGCGCTGCTCGTCCTCGTGGTGGTGCGGCCGCCGCCGCTGACCAGGGTGATCACGGGATGGCCGCCGCCGGGGTGGCGGTTCGCGATGTGCGACGTGGGGCAGGGGGACGCGACCGTGCTCGCGGCAGGGGACGGCAGTGGCGTGGTCGTGGACGCCGGACCCGATCCGGCGCTTGTCGACCACTGTCTGCGCACGCTCGGCATCACCAGGATCCCGCTGGTCGTGCTGACCCACTTCCACGCCGACCATGCGGCTGGGCTCCCCGGGGTGCTGCGCGGGCGCTCGGTGGGTGCGATCGAGACGACGGGCTTCGAAGAGCCCGCGGACCAGGTGGAGTTCGTACGGAGGGAGGCGGCGGCGCGGCACATCCCGCTCACCCGGGCCGCGGCGGGGGAGCAGCGGCGTATTGGCACGCTGAACTGGCGGGTGCTGTGGCCCCCGCCGCGTCCGGCACCGGATCCGGACGGGCCGAACGACGCCAGCGTCGCCCTGCTGGTCAGATCGGCCGGACTGCGGTTCCTGCTGCTCGGGGACCTCGAACCCCCGGCCCAGCAGGAGCTGTTGAGGTCGCCGCAGGGGGCGCTGCTGGACGGCGTGGACGTGCTGAAGGTGGCGCATCACGGCTCGGCGTACCAGAACCCGGAGCTGATACGCAGGGCGGCGCCGCGGCTGGCGCTGATCTCCTGCGGAGAGGACAACCCGTACGGGCACCCGGCTCCCGGCACGGTCGCGGCGCTGCGGGCCGAGGGCGCGGTGGTGCTGCGGACGGACCGGGACGGAGCGCTCGCCGTCGCGGGGGCGGGCAGGGAGCTGCGAGTGGCGACAGACTGAGGGCATGCATATCCGAGAGATCGACGGCTATCTCCGCCGCCTGGGAATCGGGCCCGAGGGATGGCCCACTGCGCCCACCGCCGACGTGCTCCGCGATCTGCACCTGCGCCATCTGCGGGCCGTGCCCTTCGAGAACCTCTCGATCCACCTCGGCGAGGAGATCGTGCTGGAGGAGGAGCGGCTGGTGGAGAAGGTGGTGGGGGCGCGGCGGGGCGGGTTCTGCTACGAACTCAACGGCGCGTTCGCCGCGTTGCTCGGCGAGCTCGGCTTCGAGGTCACCCTGCTCGCCGCGCGGGTGCACGGGGACGCGGGGCGGCTCGGGATTCCGTACGACCATCTCGCCCTGCGGGTGCGGACGGTGGACGGGGCGGAGTGGCTGGCGGACGTGGGGTTCGGGGCGCACAGCCACTATCCGCTGGCGTTCGCGGACAGGGGCGAGCAGAAGGACCCGGGCGGTGTGTTCCGGATCGCCGAGGCGGGGCCGGACCTGGATGTCGTGGTGAACGGCGGGCCGCAGTACCGGCTGGAGGTGCGGCCGCGTGAGCTGGGCGACTTCGTGGCCGGGGCGTGGTGGCACAGCACCTCGCCCAGGTCGCACTTCGTGCAGTCGCTGGTGTGCTCCAAGGTGGCGGAGGACGGCGGGAGGATCACGCTCAGCGGGCGGACCTTCAAGATCACGGGGGCCGACGGGGCACGGGAGGAAAGGGAGTTGGGCACCGACGAGGAGGTGCTCGGGGTGTACCGGGAGTGGTTCGGGATCGAGCTGGACCGGGTGCCGACCGTGCGAAATGCGCACAGGGGCTCCTGATTCGGTTCACAGGGGGCCAGTTGTCGCCACTCGTGCGCAGGCGGCCTGATTTGCCTCGAAAGCCGCAACAGTGATCGAATGTTTCTTCGTAAACCATTGATGCCGAGGAGCACTGGGGTGGCGTAGATGTTCGGCCGCTGGCTGGGAAACCGAACGAGCAGGGCGCAGCGGACGAACCCCTTGGCGGCGGTGGCGACCCCGCCGAGTGCAGGCGTGCTGAGCTGCCGAGTGCTGGATCCGGTCAACGACCCGGTGCCGCATGCCGAGTTCGCGGTCAGCGACGCCATGGGGCGCAAGGTGGTCGGCGGCGAGACGGATCCCTACGGGTCGTTCGTGACGACGGTGCCGGCGGGGCAGTACCGGCTCGCGGTGTCGGCCGAGGGGTACACGCCCTACCGGGCCGGCGCGATCGTCGAGGAGGACAGGCTCTCCTCGCTGGGCGATGTGATGCTCCAGGTCGCGCAGCCGCCGGAGCTGCCGCCGGCGGGTGACTGGGAGGTCGAGCCGACGCACTCCTCGATCGGGTTCACCGCGCGGCACATCGGGCTGGCGCGGATCCACGGCCGGTTCAACGCTTTCGCCGGGGCCGTGCGGATCGCCGAGCCGGTGGAGCGGTCGGCGATGCACGTGGTGATCGACGCGGCCTCCATCGACACGAACGTCAGGATGCGCGACGACCATCTGCGGTCGGCGGACTTCCTGGACGTGGAGCGCTTCCCGACACTGGAGTTCTACAGCGACCGGTTCGTGCACAAGGGCGGGAACCGGTGGGCCGTCACGGGAGCGCTGTCGCTGCACGGTGTGACGCGGACGGTCACGCTGGACATGGAGTACCTCGGGCTCGGCAACGGCATGGAGGGCGAGGTGCGGGCGGCCTGCCGGGCCACGACGGAGCTGCACCGGGACGACTTCACGGTCAGCTGGCAGACCATGCTGGCGCGGGGGATCGCCGTGGTGGGCCCGAGCATCCGCGTCGAGCTCGACGTGCAGATCGTGCGCAAGGGCTGACCTGCGTCCTGGCCTCGGCGGGGGTGCCGGAGAATGAGCGCGTGAGCGATGTGAGACATGTGCTGGTGCTGCCCGACCGCGACGCAGCGGAGGAGGCGGCCCTGGCGCTGGGGGAGCGGTTCGGGGTGGCGGAGGAGCCGCAGTTGGTGCGGGACGCGCTGGCCGGCGAGGACGACGCCGAGGACGCGCAGTGGCTGGTCGTGCTGAGTGACGAGGACGGGCGGCTGGACCCGGCGGAGCTGGACGCGTTCGCGGGGGAGTGGGACGGGTGGCGCGAGGAGCCGTAGCGCTCCGCGGGGAGGGCCGGCGCTGATCCCGTGGGTCGGCTGTGGGTCTGCCGGCGGTCGACCGCGGGTCGGCTGCCGGTCGGTCGCGGAGCAGTGGCAGCTCGGCCGCGCGGCGGTCGTGGCTGGTCGCGCAGTTCCCCGCGCCCCTTGAACGCCGCCGCGACGGCCGCGTTGTCAGTGGCCCGTGCCATGCTTGGCGCGATGGCCAGGAAGACTGCGAATGACGACCCTCTCGCCCCCGTGACGCTCGCCGTGGGCCAGGAGGACCTGTTGCTCGACCGTGCCGTGCAGGAGGTGGTGGCCGCCGCGAGGGCCGCCGACGCCGACACGGACGTACGAGACCTGACTCCGGACCAGTTGCAGCCCGGCACGCTCGCCGAGCTCACCAGCCCCTCGCTCTTCGCGGAGCGCAAGGTCGTGGTCGTACGGAACGCGCAGGATCTTTCGGCCGACACGGTCAAGGACGTGAAGGCGTACCTGGGGTCGACCGCCGAGGAGATCACCCTCGTGCTGCTGCACGCGGGCGGAGCCAAGGGCAAGGCGCTGCTCGACGCCGCGCGCAAGGCGGGTGCCCGGGAGGTCGCCTGCCCGAAGATGACCAAGCCGGCGGACCGGCTGGCGTTCGTGCGCGGGGAGTTCAGGGCGGCCGGGAGGTCGGCCACGCCCGAGGCCTGCCAGGCGCTGGTCGACGCGATCGGCAGCGATCTGCGGGAGCTGGCGTCCGCGGTCTCCCAGCTGGTCGCGGACGTGGAGGGGACCATCGACGGCGCGGTCGTCGGGCGGTACTACACCGGCCGGGCCGAGGCGTCGAGCTTCGAGGTCGCCGACCGGGCGGTGGAGGGGCGGGCTGCCGAGGCGCTGGAGGCGCTTCGGTGGGCGCTGTCGACCGGCGTCGCGCCCGTGCTGATCACCAGCGCGCTCGCGCAGGGCGTGCGGGCGATCGGCAAGCTGTCCTCCGCGCGCGGGGGCCGGCCTGCGGATCTCGCGCGGGAGCTCGGCATGCCGCCGTGGAAGATCGACCGGGTGCGGCAGCAGATGCGCGGCTGGACACCGGACGGGGTGTCCGTCGCGCTGCGGGCGGTGGCCGAGGCGGACGCGGGCGTCAAGGGCGGTGGCGACGACCCCGACTACGCCCTGGAGAAGGCCGTCGTCACCATCGCCCGAGCGGCCCGCTCCCGAGGCCGCACCTGACCCCACCGAACCCCGGCGCCCCCGACTCCGGCACGCCCGACTCCGGCGCCCCGACTCCGGCACGCCCGACTCCGGCGCCCCCGACTCCGGCGCCCCCGACTCCGGCACGCCCGACCCCGGCACCCCCCACCCCGGAGCCGCCGGAGCCCCACTCCCGCCCGGCCTGTACGCGCCGACACCCCGATGTCCCGCTCCGGTCGCCCGGCAGCGCCGCGACCTCCGGCTCCGCCCGCAACCGTCGGCGCGCCGGGACCACCACCGCCCGCTCCCGAGGCCGCAGCTGACCCCTCCAACGCCGCCCCACCCGGCACCCGGGGTAAGGCGCACTCGCAACCCAAAAAACCCCACCCCCCGCCCTGGGGAAGGGCAGGAAGCGGGGTTTTCGGTTGCGATGTCGAGCCCGTACCCGCGTGGCGAACGCAGGCCGCGTACAGGCTCCGGGGTGCCGGGCGGGAGCGGATGAGAGAGGGCCCGCTCTGGGTCCGTCCGGCGGTCAGATCACAGAGACGTCAGCCCTGGAGGGACGCGACCTTCTGAGCAAGCGCCGACTTCTTGTTGGCGGCCTGGTTCTTGTGGATGACACCCTTGGAGACGGCCTTGTCGAGCTGACGCGCGGCAGCGCGCTGGTACTCGAGGGCCTTCTCGCGGTCACCCGCGGCAGCGGCCTCACGGGCCTTGCGGATCGCGGTCTTCAGCGAAGACTTGACGGCCTTGTTGCGCAGCCGGGCCTTCTCGTTGGTCTTGATCCGCTTGATCTGGGACTTGATGTTCGCCACTGATTGAGCCTTTTCAGGTTCAGGCACAGGACCGCACTCGGCCCGCGCCAGGTGATTTCTTGAGGTGCGCCCCGCGCTGAGAGGGCATGAGGCACAGCCACCCAGGCTACCAGTGGCCCACCCGACGGCCCAAAACGGTCCCCGGTCGCCCGCCGTGGGACCATGGAGCCTACGTATCGATCCGACCCGAGGCATAAGGCGCCTCAAGAGACAGGACCCTGCGTGCCCGCGACCCCTAAGAATGTGCCCGAGCCGAGCCGCACCGACCCGGCTCTGATCCGCAATTTCTGCATCATCGCGCACATCGACCACGGCAAGTCCACGCTCGCCGACCGGATGCTCCAGCTGACCGGCGTCGTCGAGCAGCGGCAGATGCGTGCTCAGTACCTCGACCGGATGGACATCGAGCGCGAGCGCGGCATCACGATCAAGTCCCAGGCGGTGCGCCTGCCGTGGGCCCCGACCCATGACGAGACCAACACGCACATCCTGAACATGATCGACACCCCCGGGCACGTCGACTTCACGTACGAGGTCTCGCGGTCGCTGGCCGCCTGCGAGGGGACCATCCTCCTCGTCGACGCGGCCCAGGGCATCGAGGCCCAGACCCTCGCCAACCTCTACCTGGCGATGGAGAACGACCTCACGATCATCCCCGTGCTGAACAAGATCGACCTGCCGGCCGCGCAGCCCGAGAAGTTCGCCGAGGAGCTCGCCAACCTGGTCGGCTGCGACCCCGACGACGTGCTCCGGGTCTCCGCCAAGACCGGTGTCGGCGTCGACGCGCTGCTCGACAAGGTGGTGGCGGAGATCCCGGCGCCGGTCGGCGTCGCGGACGCCCCGGCCCGCGCGATGATCTTCGACTCCGTCTACGACTCCTACCGCGGCGTCGTCACCTACGTCCGTGTCATCGACGGCCAGCTCAACAAGCGCGAGCGCATCAAGATGATGTCGACCGGCGCCACCCACGAGCTGCTGGAGATCGGCACCAACTCGCCGGAGATGCTCTCCGCGGACGGGCTCGGCGTCGGCGAGGTGGGCTACCTCATCACCGGCGTGAAGGACGTCCGCCAGTCCAAGGTCGGTGACACCGTCACCAGCCAGCACAAGGGGGCGACCGAGGCGCTCGGCGGCTACAAGGACCCGAAGCCCATGGTCTTCTCCGGTCTGTATCCGCTGGACGGCTCCGACTACCCGGAGCTGCGCGAGGCCCTCGACAAGCTCCAGCTCAACGACGCCGCGCTCGTCTACGAGCCGGAGACGTCCGCCGCCCTCGGCTTCGGCTTCCGTGTCGGCTTCCTGGGCCTGCTCCACCTCGACGTGATCCGCGAGCGCCTGGAGCGCGAGTTCGGTCTCGACCTGATCGCCACCGCGCCGAACGTGGTCTACCGGGTGGTGATGGAGGACGGCAGCGAGCACACCGTCACCAACCCGAGCGAGTTCCCCGAGGGCAAGATCAACGAGGTGTACGAGCCGGTCGTACGCGCCACGATCCTCGCGCCCACCGAGTTCATCGGCTCGATCATGGAGCTGTGCCAGACCCGGCGCGGCACCCTGCTCGGCATGGACTACCTCTCCGAGGACCGCGTCGAGATCCGCTACACGCTGCCGCTCGCGGAGATCGTCTTCGACTTCTTCGACCAGCTGAAGTCGAAGACCCGCGGTTACGCGTCGCTGGACTACGAGCCCACCGGCGAGCAGACCTCCAGCCTGGTCAAGGTCGACATCCTGCTGCACGGAGACAAGGTCGACGCCTTCTCCGCGATCACGCACAAGGACGCGGCCTACGCCTACGGCGTGCGGCTCGTCGCCAAGCTGCGCGAGCTCATCCCGCGGCAGGCCTTCGAGGTGCCGATCCAGGCCGCCATCGGCTCCCGGGTGATCGCGCGCGAGACCATCCGCGCCATCCGCAAGGACGTGCTCGCCAAGTGCTACGGCGGTGACATCTCCCGTAAGCGCAAGCTCCTCGAGAAGCAGAAGGAGGGCAAGAAGCGAATGAAGATGGTGGGTTCCGTGGAGGTTCCGCAGGAGGCGTTCATCGCGGTGCTCTCCAGCGATGACAGCGCGGGGTCGGGCAAGGGCAAGAAGTAACCAGAGGTAACTACCGGTTGCGCCGCCAAACCGCACACAACAGGGGCTCGTCGTACGAAACTGCGGCGGGCCCCTACGCGTGCGTAACGTCGCTCTCTGTACGAAGCAACAGGCCGCCGCCTCTTACGCACCGGCCGGTCGGGCTCTACTCTGATCTCTGCTCGATAGTTACTCGCGAGTTAAACAACCACCGCGAGTGAAACCAGCCGCACTGAGCCAGCCGCACTGCCGCGGGCCCCGGAGGATGTCGTGAGCGACACACAGACACTGATCGAGAACCGTCCGCCGAGCGTGGCGACTCTCTTCCTGGAACGCGTTGCCGCCACACCGGACGCCGAGGCGTACCGCTATCCGGTGGCACCCGCTTCCGGGGACGGCCCCGACGAGTGGAAGTCGCTGAGCTGGGCGCAGGCCGCCGAGCGGGTCTACGCGATCGCGGCCGGTCTGATCGAGCTGGGCGTGCTGCCCGAGCAGCGCGTCGCGCTCGCCTCCTCGACCCGGGTCGAGTGGCTGCTGGCCGACCTCGGCATCATGTGCGCCGGCGCGGCCACGACCACGGTCTACCCGCAGACCAACGCCGACGAGTCGGCGTTCATCCTGGCCGACTCCGAGAGCCGGGTGCTGATCGCGGAGGACGCGGCCCAGCTCGCCAAGGTCGTCGAGAAGCGCGGCGAGCTGCCCGCGCTCACCCACGTCGTGGTGGTCGACGCGGCCGGCGTCGAGACGAGCGACTGGGTGCTCACCCTCGCCGAGCTGGAGGCCCGTGGCGCCGCCCGGCTGGAGAAGGACCCCGACCTGATCAAGGAGCGGGTCGGCGCGATCACCAAGGACCAGCTCGCCACCCTCATCTACACCTCCGGCACCACCGGCCGCCCCAAGGGCGTGCGCCTGCCGCACGACAACTGGTCGTACATGGCCAAGGCGATCGCCGCGACCGGGCTGGTCGGCCCGGAGGACGTGCAGTACCTGTGGCTGCCGCTCGCGCACGTCTTCGGCAAGGTGCTCACCTCCGGCCAGATCGAGGTCGGCCACGTCACCGCCGTCGACGGCCGCGTGGACAAGATCATCGAGAACCTGCCGGTCGTGCAGCCGACGTACATGGCGGCCGTCCCGCGCATCTTCGAGAAGGTCTACAACGGGGTCGCGGCCAAGGCGAAGGCCGGCGGTGGCGCCAAGTACAAGATCTTCCAGTGGGCCGCGGAGGTCGCCCGCGAGTACGCCAAGGCCTCGCAGGACAACTTCCGGCGCACCGGCACGGCGTCCGTCCCCTTCGGTCTGGGCGCCAAGCACAAGGTGGCCGACGCGCTGGTCTTCGCCAAGATCCGCGAGGCGTTCGGCGGCAACCTGCGCGCCTGCGTCTCCGGCTCGGCCGCGCTCGCCCCGGAGATCGGCTACTTCTTCGCCGGCGCCGGCATCCACATCCTGGAGGGCTACGGCCTCACCGAGTCCTCGGCCGCCTCCTTCGTCAACCCGGGCGAGGCCTACCGCACCGGCACGGTCGGCAAGCCGCTGCCCGGCACCGAGGTCCGCATCGCCGACGACGGCGAGATCCTGCTGCGCGGCCCCGGCATCATGGAGGGCTACCACGGGCTGCCCGACAAGACGGCCGAGGTGCTGGAGTCGGACGGCTGGTTCCACACCGGCGACATCGGCGAGCTGTCCGCGGACGGCTATCTGCGCATCACCGACCGCAAGAAGGACCTCATCAAGACGTCCGGCGGCAAGTACATCGCGCCGGCCGAGGTCGAGGGCCAGTTCAAGGCCGTGTGCCCGTACGTCTCCAACATCCTGGTGCACGGCGCCGACCGGAACTTCTGCACCGCGCTCATCGCGCTGGACGAGCCGTCGCTGCTGGAGTGGGCCAAGGACAACGGCATGGAGGGCAGGTCCTACGCCGAGATCGTCGCCGCGCCCGCCACGGTCGCCCTCGTCGAGGGCTATGTGAAGGAGCTCAACCAGGGGCTGCAGCGCTGGCAGACCATCAAGAAGTTCCGGCTGCTGCCCCGCGACCTCGACGTGGAGCACGGTGAGATCACGCCGAGCCTGAAGCTGAAGCGGCCGGTCGTCGAGCGGGAGTACAAGCACCTGATCGACGAGATGTACGCCGGTACGCGGGAGGCGTAGCCGAGGAGCGGGGGTCAGCCCGGGCGGCCCCTGCTCACCAGCTGACGGATCTCCTGGATCCGGGCGCGCAGCGCGTCCCGGTCCAGGGGTTCCTCGCCGTCCAGGTCGGCCTGCAGGTCGGCCAGTCTGCCGCCCACCTCGCCGTAGTCCGCCCTGGTGTCCGCCTGCTCCTGGGCGAGCAGCCGCTCCAGTTGCAGGTTCTTGCGGTGCAGGTCGAGGAAGACGGTGACCTTCGCCCTGAGCACCCACGGGTCGAAGGGCTTGGTGAGGTAGTCCGCGGCCCCCGTGGCGTAGCCGCGGAAGGCGTAGCCCGAGTCGTCGTCCGCGCCGGTGAGGAAGATGATCGGGACGTCCTTGGTCTGGTCGAGCCGCTTGATGTTCGCGGCCGTCTCGAATCCGTCCATGCCGGGCATGCGCACGTCGAGCAGGACGAGGGCGAAGTGCTGCCGCAGCAGCGCCTTCATCGCTTCCTCGCCCGAACGTGCGCGTACCAGCGGCTCGTTGAGGGACCCCAGAACGGCCTCCAGCGCGATCAGGTTGTCCTCCATGTCGTCCACGAGGAGGATGCTGGCGCGCTCGTCGGTCGTTGCCTCAGCGCTCATGGTGACTGTGCCTCATGATTCAATCGGCGGCGGAACCGCGGCTTCCGCACTTGCGCCGGGTTCTGTTGCGGCGGGCTCGATGGTGTCGTCGGCGCCCTCAGGGTCCAGCAGCGCGCACACCACCGTCAGCAGGAGATCGACGTCCACCGGCTTCGGTACGTAGTCGTTCGCGCCGCGCGCGATGGACTTCTCCCGGTCCCCGGGCATCGCCTTCGCGGTGAGGGCGACGATCGGCAGACCGGTCCAGCGGGGGGTGCGGCGGATGGCGGAGATGGTCTCGTACCCGTCCATCTCCGGCATCATGATGTCCATCAGGACGAGCTCGACGTCCGGATTGCGCTCCAGGGTCTCGATGCCCTCGCGGCCGTTCTCCGCGTACAGGACGGGCATGCCGACCCGGCCGAGGACATGGGTGAGGGCGAAGACGTTGCGGATGTCGTCGTCGACGATCAGCACCCGCCGCCCGGGCAGCACCTGACCCGCCCGGCCGGTCTTCCACGCCTCCAGCTTGGTGGGCGCGGGCCACGCCTCGTCCGCGTCGTGCGAGGACGTGAACGGCTCGGTCGACAACTGCTGGGGGACCGGCAGCGCGTGCTCCTCGGCGGCCGGCTCGGTGGCCGCGTGGCCAGGGCTGACGACGGGCACGTACAGCGTGAACGTGGACCCCTTGCCCGGCTCGCTCTCGGCGACGATACGGCCGCCGAGCAGGCCCGCGATCTCCCGGCTGATGGACAGGCCGAGGCCGGTGCCGCCGTACTTGCGGTTGGTGGTGCCGTCGGCCTGCTGGAACGCCTCGAAGATCACCGGGAGTTTCTCGGCGGCGATGCCGATGCCGGTGTCGGTGACCGAGAAGGCGATGACGTCGTCCCCGTCGTGGACGCTGAGGTGCTCGGGGTCCTTGATCCGGCTCACCCGCAGTTCGACGCGGCCCGTCGCGGTGAACTTGATCGCGTTGGACAGCAGGTTGCGCAGGATCTGCTGGAGCCGCTGCTCGTCCGAGTACATCTCGCGCGGCACGTCCTCGCCGACCGACACCTCGAAGGCGAGCCCCCGGTCGAGGGTGAGCGGGCGGAACGTGGCGTGCACGTAGTCGAGCAGCTTGATCAGCGGCAGCTTCTTCGGGCGTACGTCCATCCGGCCGGCCTCGATCTTCGACAGGTCCAGGATGTCGTTGATCAGCTGGAGCAGGTCCGAGCCCGAGCGGTGGATCGTCGTCGCGAACTGCACCTCCTGGTCGGTGAGATGGCCGTCCGGGTTGTCGGACAGCAGCCGGGCCAGGATGAGCAGCGAGTTGAGCGGGGTGCGCAGCTCGTGCGACATGTTCGCCAGGAACTCGGACTTGTACTGCGAGGACGTCGCCAGCAGGGCTGCCTTCTCCTCCAGTTCGGCGTTCGAACGCTGCAACTCGGCCTGCTGCATCTGGAGTTCGTCGGAGCGCTCCTGGAGCTGCATGGCCAGCCGCTGGGACTCGCCGAGCAGGGACTCCGTACGGGAGTTGGCGATGATCGTGTTGATGGCGACGGCGATGGTGTTCACGAACTGGTCGAAGAAGGCCAGGTGCACGTCGGAGAAGCGGGAGAAGGACGCCAGCTCGATCACGCCGAGGAGCTTGTCCTCGAAGAGGATCGGGATGATGACGACGCTCGTGGGTGCCGCCTCGCCGAGTCCGCTGTTGATCTTGATGTAGTCCGGCGGGGCCTCCTCGACGAGGATCCGCTTCTTCTCGCGCGCCGCCTGCTGCACCAGGCCGTGCACCGGCAGGCCGCCGGTCTCGACGGTCGCGCCCTGCGCCGAGCCGTACCCGGCGATGAAGGCGAGCCCCTTAGCGGGTACGGAGGTGCGCAGCGAGGTGCTGTCCTCGCCCGGGTCGGCCAGGAAGAACGCGCCGTACTGGGCGTTCACCAGCGGCGTCAGCTCGCGCAGCAGCAGGTCGGCGACCTCCATCAGGTCGCGGTGGCCCTGCATCAGGGCGGCGAGGCGGGCCAGGTTGGACTCCAGCCAGTCCTTCGCGCGGGTGGTCTCGCGGAGGTTGGCCACCATCAGGTTGATGTTGTCCTTGAGCTCGGCGACCTCGCCGCGCGCCTCGACCGTGATCGAGCGGGACATGTCGCCCTGGGCCACGGCGGAGGCGACCTCGGCGATCGCGCGGACCTGGGTGGTGAGGTTGAGGGCGAGCTCGTTCACGTTGGTCGTCAGGCGCTTCCAGGTGCCGTAGACGCCCTCGACCCGTGCCTGGCCGCCGAGTTGGCCCTCGGAGCCGACCTCGCGGGCCACGCGGGTGACCTCGGAGGAGAAGGAGGAGAGCGTGTCGACCATGGTGTTGATGGCGGTCTTCAGCTCCAGGATCTCGCCGCGCGCGTCCACGTCGATCTTCTTGGACAGGTCGCCGTTGGCGACGGCGGTGGTCACCTGGGCGATGTTGCGCACCTGCGAAGTGAGGTTGTCCGCCATGTAGTTGACGTTGTCGGTCAGGTCCCGCCACACGCCGGAGACGCCGAGGACCTGGGCGCGGCCGCCGAGCCGGCCGTCGGTGCCGACCTCGCGGGCCACGCGGGTCACCTCGTCGGCGAAGGCGCGCAGCTGCTGCACCATCGTGTTGACGGTGTCCTTCAGCTCCAGGATCTCGCCGCGGGCGTCGACGGTGATCTTCTTGGAGAGGTCGCCGTTGGCGACGGCGGTGGTCACCTGGGCGATGTTGCGCACCTGCGAGGTCAGGTTCAGCGCCATGAAGTTGACGTTGTCGGTGAGGTCCTTCCAGACGCCCGACACACCGCGCACCTGCGCCTGGCCGCCGAGGTTGCCCTCGGTGCCG
>NZ_JBHVGU010000021.1:86241-131783 GCF_042800575.1 Streptomyces sp. NPDC057616 | reverse complement strand
CGACCTCGCGGGCGACGCGGGTGACCTCGTCGGCGAAGGCGGAGAGCTGGTCGACCATGGTGTTGATCGTCGACTTCAGCTCCAGGATCTCGCCCTTCGCCTCGACCGTGATCTTCTTGCCGAGGTCGCCCTGGGCGACGGCGGTGGAGACCAGCGCGATGTTGCGGACCTGCGAAGTGAGGTTGTCCGCCATGAAGTTGACGTTGTCGGTGAGGTCCTTCCAGACGCCCGACACACCGCGTACCTGGGCCCGGCCGCCGAGGTTGCCCTCGGTGCCGACCTCGCGGGCGACGCGGGTGACCTCGTCGGCGAAGGCGGAGAGCTGGTCGACCATGGTGTTGATCGTCGACTTCAGCTCCAGGATCTCGCCCTGGGCGTCGACGGTGATCTTCTGGCTCAGGTCGCCGTTGGCGACGGCGGTGGTGACCTGGGCGATGTTGCGCACCTGCGAGGTCAGGTTCGAGGCCATGAAGTTGACGTTGTCGGTGAGGTCCTTCCAGACGCCCGACACACCGCGCACCTGGGCCCGGCCGCCGAGCTGGCCCTCGGTGCCCACCTCGCGGGCGACCCTGGTCACCTCGTCGGCGAAGGCGGACAGCTGGTCGACCATCGTGTTCACGGTCAGCTTCAGTTCGAGCAGCTCGCCGGTCGCCTCGACGGTGACCGTACGGGTCAGGTCGCCACGGGCCACCGCCGTCGTCACCAGGGCGATGTCGCGCACCTGGGCGGTCAGCCGGGACGCCATCGTGTTGACCGCCTCGGTGACGGCCCGCCAACTGCCCGACAGTCCGGTCACCTTGGCCCGTCCGCCGAGCCGCCCCTCCGTGCCCACCTCGCGCGCGACCCGGGTCACCTCGCCCGTGAACAGCGATAGCTGGTCGACCATCTTGTTGACGGCGCGGCCCAGCCGGCGCAGGTCACCCCGTAACTGCCGGCTGCCGTCGTGCAGGTCGACCCGCTGGGTGAGGTCACCGCCCGCCACCGCGTCCAGGACCCGGGTGGCGTTGGCCGCCGGAGCCACCAGGGCGTCCAGGATCTGGTTGACGTCGTTGACCCGGGACGTCCACGCGCCCTGGCCCGGGCTGGCCGAGACCCGCTCGTCGAGCCGCCCGTAACGCACCAACTCCCGTTTCACACGCTGCACTTCACCGTTGAAGTGCGTGCTCCGGTCCGCAATCTGGTTGAAGGCCGCCGTCAGTTCGGCCACGATCCCCTGGCCGGTCTCGGGCACCTTCTTGAATTCCCCGTCCCGGGCCGCGGTCATCGCGGCGAGCAGCGGGCGCAGCTCCGATGCTCTGACTTGTTCCGCTTTTTGTCCGTCTTCGAGCACACGTGTAGCACTGTTCTCACTCATGGCGGCCCACTTCGGTAACTCGGCGCTTATGGGCGTGGCCAGTCTGTCACTCTGTCGGCATCGACTGAGGCGTATTCGTCCGAACCGTTCGGGGAGCTGTCCATGGGGGCCATTCCGACGCAACGGGAGACCGCTCCCTGTGCCTGCGGGGCGCCGGCGCCCGGGCACACGGCCGCACACGGGGATGCGGAGTCCTGCGCGCAGACGTGCACGACGCTCCCCGGAAGCCCCCTCGCGCCCGGATCCGCCCGCGCCCTCCTGCGCTCCGCAGCCGCGGAGTGGACCGACGCCCGACTGCCCGGCGCCGACCTCCTCACCGACCGCCTGGTCGACGACGCCGTGCTCGTCGTCAGCGAACTCGTCACCAACGCCGTCGTGCACGCGGGCACCGAGGTTGTGCTCGAGTGCCGGCTGGAGCACGACTCGGGCGCGCTGGTCGTGGAGGTCGGCGACCACCACCCCTCCCGGGCGCCCCGCGACTCGGAGGCCGAAGTGCCGTACGAGACACCGGAGTACGGCCGCGGGCTGCGTCTCGTCGCCACGCTCGCCGAATCGTGGGGCGTCACCTTCCGCAAGGGCACCAAGACCGTGTGGGCGCGGCTGACTCCCGAGACGCGCACCGCCGCGGGCGCGGAGGCGTACGGCGGCCGGCTCGCCCTGGAGCGCGGACTGCGCGCCGCGGAGATCCTCGCGCCCGACCCGCAGCGCGCCGAGCGCGACCGGGACTGGCTGCACCGGGGCGCCCTGTCCTTCCTCGCCGAGGCCTCCGACCTGCTCGCCGGGCAGCTCGACGAGAACCTGGTCGCCGCGCTCGCCGGGCAGCTGATCGTGCCGCGGCTCGCGGACTGGTGCGCGGTGTGGCTGGAGGACGAGGCCATGGGCCGCTGGGCCGACGGCACGGCCGGGGCCGGGCCCCGGCTCGCCCGCGTCTGGCACGGCAGCGAGAACCGCATCGAGGAACTGCGCCGCTCGCTGGAGAAGGATCCACCGCATCCGGCCGACCCGTCACGGTCCGGGCCCGTACCGCACCCCTGGCCCGGCGAGGCGCTCGGGGTGCGCGACGAGCACGGTGCGGCCCTCGCCTACCGCCTGATCGCGGGAGGCCGCCCGCTCGGCACGCTCGTCATCGGACGGGCCGGACTGCTGCGTTTCCCCGACGAGGTCACCGGGCTGGTCGAGGACCTCAGCCGCCGGGTGGCGCTCGCCATCGGCGCGGCACGGCAGTACGCCCGCCAGGCCACCATCAGCCAGGTGCTCCAGCGCGGCCTGCTGCCCGCCGCCGTCGCAGAGATCCCCGGCGTACGCAGCGCCCTCGTCTACGAGCCGTGCGACAAGGGCGGCCCCAGCGGCGACTTCTACGACCTCTTCCCGGCCGGCGACGGCCGCTGGTGCTTCGCCGTCGGCGACGTCCAGGGCAAGGGCCCGGAGGCCGCCGTGGTCATCGGCCTGGCCCGCCCCTGGCTGCGCCTGCTCGCGCGCGAGGGCTACCGCGTCGCCGACGTCCTCGACCGCCTCAACCGGCTGCTGCTCGACGACGCCACCGAGGCCGCGGACGCCGCCGCCCGCGCCCTGGTCAGGCCGCCCGCCCCCGGCGACGGCCCGCAGACCCGCTTCCTGTCCCTCCTCTACGGCGAGCTGACGCCCGTCGACGGCGGTGTCCGCTGCACCCTCGCCTCCGCCGGGCACCCGCTCCCGCTGCTGCTCGGCCCGCACGGGGACGTCCGTACGGCCGCCCGTCCGCAGACCCTCCTCGGGGTCGTCGAGGACGAGACGTACACCAGCGAGACCTTCGAGCTGCGCAACGGCGAGAGCCTGCTGTGCGTCACGGACGGGGTGACCGAACGCCGCGACGGCTCCCGCATGTTCGACGACGCCGACGGGCTCGCCGACGCCCTCTCCGGGTGCGCGGGCCTGAGCGCCCAGCTGATCGCCGAGCGCATCCGGCGGCTGGTGCACGAGTTCGGCGGGAAGCCGCCGGACGACGACCTGGCGCTGCTGGTGCTGCAGGCGGTGTGAGCGGCGCGGGACACAGCTCCGGCCGGGGTGCTGGACAATGGAGGGCATGCCTTCCGCCCTTCCCGACGGCGAGCCGGTCCCCGCCGACGGCGCCCTGCCCGCGTCCGCGCTCGCCGCGGCCGCCGACCGCCCCCTCGGGTTCTACCTGCACGTCCCGTACTGCGCGACCCGCTGCGGCTACTGCGACTTCAACACCTACACCGCCACCGAGCTGCGCGGCACGGGCGGCGTCCTCGCCTCCCGCGACAACTACGCGCAGACCCTGGCCGACGAGGTCCGCCTGGCCCGCAAGGTCCTGGGCGACGACCCGCGCCCGGTCCGCACGGTCTTCGTGGGCGGCGGCACGCCCACGCTGCTGGACGCGGACGATCTCGTCCGGATGCTGGGCGTGATCCGCGACGAGTTCGGCCTCGCGCCGGACGCCGAGGTCACCACGGAGGCGAACCCGGAGTCGGTCGACCCGGCCTATCTGGCGGCCCTGCGCGAGGGCGGCTTCAACCGGATCTCCTTCGGCATGCAGAGCGCCCGGCAGCACGTGCTGAAGGTCCTGGACCGCACCCACACCCCGGGCCGCCCGGAGGCGTGCGTGGCGGAGGCCCGCGCGGCCGGCTTCGAGCACGTCAACCTGGACCTGATCTACGGCACGCCGGGAGAGTCGGACGACGACTGGCGGGCGTCGCTGGAGGCGGCGATCGGCGCGGGCCCCGACCATGTGTCGGCGTACGCCCTGATCGTCGAGGAGGGCACCCAGCTGGCCCGGCGCATCCGCCGCGGCGAGATCCCGATGACGGACGACGACGTCCACGCGGACCGGTACCTGATCGCCGACGACGTCCTGTCCGCGGCCGGCTTCGACTGGTACGAGGTCTCCAACTGGGCCACCACCGCCGAGGCCCGGTGCCTGCACAACGAGCTGTACTGGCGCGGCGCGGACTGGTGGGGCGCGGGCCCCGGCGCGCACTCCCACGTCGGCGGGGTGCGCTGGTGGAACGTGAAGCACCCCGGCGCGTACGCGGCGGCCCTGGCGCAGGGCCGCTCCCCGGGCGCCGGCCGCGAGCTCCTCACCGAGGAGGACCGCCGGGTGGAGCGCGTCCTGCTGGAGCTGCGGCTGCGCGAGGGCGTGCCGCTGGACCTGCTGAAGCCGGAGGGGCGCGCGGCCGCCCGCCGCGCGCTCGCCGACGAGCTGCTGCAGCAGGGCCCGTACGAGGAGGGCCGGGCCGTGCTGACGCTGCGCGGCCGGCTGCTGGCGGACGCCGTGGTCAGGGACCTGGTGGACTGACGCGCCCTCGGCTGGACTGCCCGCTCGTGATCGCCGACGAACGGCCGAGCGGGAACGCCGCCGTGGTGCGGTGGGGACGGCGGCGACCGCCGATCCAGGTGCCGGTCTTCGTGCTGCTCGGCGCCCTGTGCCGGCTCGGGCTGCGCGCCGTCCTCGACGGCGGTGGCCGGGCGGACCTGGTGTTCGTCCTGGCGGCCGGACCGCTCGACGTGTGGCTGTTCCCGCTCGCCTGGCGGGAGCGCGACAGCAGCGTCGCCTTCGATGCCACCGGCCTGTGGATGCTGAGGCGAGGAGAGGCCGTACCGGTCCGCTGGGACGCGCCGGCCGGGATCGGCGTCGACGACACCCTGTGCCGCTCCGGGTGCGAGCGGGCCCTGTGGCGCTTCGCCCCGCGGAAGCTGCTGTGCGGGGAGGAGACCCGGCCGCGGGCGCCGCGAGGCCCCGCGCCGTCAGACCGGCGCCGTCACGAAGTCGATCAGCTCCTCGACGCGGCCCAGCAGCTCCGGCTCCAGGTCCTTGTAGGAGTCCACCCGCTTCAGGATCGCCTGCCACACGGCCCCGGTGTTCTCCGCGGGCCAGCCCAGCGCGCGGCACACGCCCGTCTTCCAGTCCTGCCCGTGCGGGACGCGCGGCCAGGCGTCGATGCCGACGGCGGCCGGCTTCACCGCCTCCCAGATGTCGATGTACGGATGGCCGACGACCAGGGCGTGCTCGCTGCCCACCGACTCGGCGATGCGCCACTCCTTCGTCCCCGGCACCAGATGGTCGACCAGGACGCCGAGCCGGGCGTCCGGGCCGGGGTCGAACTCGGCCACGATCGACGGCAGGTCGTCGACGCCCCCGAGATACTCCACGACCACGCCCTCGACGCGCAGGTCGTCGCCCCACACCTTCTCGACCAGCTCCGCGTCGTGCCGCCCCTCGACGTAGATGCGGCCGGCGCGGGCCACCCGCGCGCGTGCGCCCGGGACGGCGACCGAACCGGACGCAGTACGGGAGGGGCGGGCCGGGCCCGAGGACGGGCGCACGAGCGTCACCACCCGGCCCTCCAGCAGGAACCCGCGCGGCTCCAGAGGGAACACCCGGTGCTTGCCGAAGCGGTCCTCCAGCGTCACCGTGCCCGCCTCGCAGCGGATCACCGCGCCGCAGAAACCGGTGCCCGGCTCCTCGACCACCAGACCCGGCTCGGCCGCCACCTCCGGGACCGGCCTGGGCTTCTTCCACGGAGGGGTGAGGTCGGCGGAGTACTGGCGCATTCGGATGACGATAGGAGAACCGGCGGGCCGGTGGTCACGACACGCCGAAACGCGCCGCCAGCTCGTCCCGCTGGGCCCGCACGAACCGCGCGTCCACCACCGCTCCGTGACCGGGCACGTACAGCGCGTCCTCGCCGCCCAGCGCGAGCAGCCGGTCGAGCGCGGCGGGCCAGTGCGACGGCACGGCGTCGGACCCGGCCTGCGGTTCCCCGGACTCCTCGACCAGGTCGCCGCAGAAGACCACCTCGGGCGAGCCCGGCACCAGCACCGCCAGGTCGTGGGCGGTGTGGCCGGGGCCCACGTTCGCCAGCAGGACCTGCCGGCCGCCGCCCAGGTCGAGGGTCCACTCGCCGGAGACGTGGTGGCGGGGACCGGTCAGCGCGTCCACGGCCTCCTCGGCCGCCTGTGCGTCCAGGCCGTTGGCCACCGCGTCCGAGCGCAGTTCCTCGCGCGCCTGCCGCGCCTCGAACAGGGCGTCCATGCCCACCGCGCCGTACACCTGCGTACCGGCGAAGGCCGCCGTCCCGAAGACGTGGTCGAAGTGCGGATGCGTGAGGGCGAGATGGGTCACACGGTGACCGGTGAGCCGCTCCGCCTCGGTGCGCAGCCGTGTGCCCTCCGCCAGGCTGGAGCCCGCGTCGATCAGGAGCGCCGTGCCCTCGCCGACGACCAGGCCCGCCGTGCAGTCCCAGCGCGGAAGCCGGCAGCGCCCGACCCCGGCCGCCACCCGCTCCCACCCGAGCTCTTCCCAAGTCACCGTCATACGGCGACGCTAGCGGTACGGGCCGGTCCGGCAGGGACTGCCTTGCCCGGGGCGTACCCCACCGCCGTACACTGGGCCGGGGAACTCTGGCACTCGGATGGACAGAGTGCCAGGCGAAGCGCCCGGGGACGATTTTCTGGAGGTGTGCGCGATGCTGAGTGAACGACGGCTCCAGGTACTGCGTGCCATCGTCCAGGACTACGTCGGCACCGAGGAGCCGGTGGGCTCCAAGGCCCTGACCGAGCGGCACGGCCTCGGCGTCTCCCCGGCCACCGTGCGCAACGACATGGCGGCCCTGGAGGACGAGGGCTACATCGCGCAGCCGCACACCAGCGCCGGGCGCATCCCGACCGACAAGGGCTACCGCCTGTTCGTCGACAAGCTCGCCGGCGTCAAGCCGATGACCGGGCCCGAGCGGCGGGCCATCCAGAACTTCCTCGACGGCGCGGTCGACCTGGACGACGTGGTGGCGCGGACCGTGCGGCTGCTCGCGCAGCTGACCCGGCAGGTCGCCGTCGTGCAGTACCCCTCGCTGACCCGCTCGACGGTGCGGCACGTGGAGCTGCTCTCGCTCGCCCCCGCGCGGGTGATGCTGGTGCTGATCACCGACACCGGCCGGGTCGAGCAGCGCATGGTCGACTGCCCGGCGCCGTTCGGGGAGGCCTCGCTCGCGGATCTGCGGGCGCGGCTCAACAGCAGGGTCGCCGGCCGCCGCTTCGCGGACGTCCCGCGCCTGGTCGAGGACCTGCCCGAGGGCTTCGACGTCGAGGACAGGGGTACGGTCTCGACGGTGCTCTCCACCCTCCTGGAGACACTCGTCGAGGAGAACGAGGAGCGGCTGATGATCGGCGGCACCGCCAATCTCACGCGCTTCGGACATGACTTCCCCCTCACCATCCGCCCCGTGCTGGAGGCGCTTGAGGAGCAGGTCGTGCTCCTCAAGTTGCTTGGGGAGGCCGGAGATTCGGGCATGACCGTACGCATCGGTCATGAGAACGCCTACGAGGGACTCAACTCCACTTCTGTGGTGTCGGTGGGCTACGGTTCGGGCGGCGAGGCAGTCGCCAAGCTCGGCGTGGTCGGACCGACCCGCATGGACTACCCGGGAACGATGGGAGCGGTACGCGCAGTGGCACGGTACGTCGGACAGATCCTGGCGGAGTCGTAAGTGGCCACGGACTACTACGCCGTTCTAGGCGTGCGCCGCGACGCGTCGCAGGAAGAGATCAAGAAGGCCTTCCGGCGGCTCGCACGCGAGCTGCACCCGGACGTCAACCCGGACCCGAAGACCCAGGAGCGGTTCAAGGAGATCAACGCCGCCTACGAGGTGCTCTCGGACCCGCAGAAGAAGCAGGTCTACGACCTCGGCGGCGACCCGCTCTCGCAGGCGGGCGGCGGCGCCGCGGGCGGCTTCGGCGCCGGTGGCTTCGGCAACTTCTCCGACATCATGGACGCCTTCTTCGGCACGGCGTCGCAGCGCGGTCCGCGCTCGCGCACGCGCCGGGGCCAGGACGCGATGATCCGGCTGGAGATCGAGCTCGACGAGGCGGCCTTCGGCACGACGAAGGACATCCAGGTCGACACGGCGATCGTCTGCTCCACCTGCAACGGTGAGGGCGCGGCGCCGGGCACCTCCGCGCAGACCTGCGACATGTGCCGCGGCCGCGGTGAGGTCTCGCAGGTCACCCGGTCCTTCCTGGGCCAGGTCATGACCTCGCGGCCGTGCCCGCAGTGCCAGGGCTTCGGCACCGTGGTGCCCAGCCCCTGCCCGGAGTGCGCGGGCGACGGCCGGGTCCGCTCCCGCCGTACGCTCACGGTCAAGATCCCGGCCGGCGTCGACAACGGCACCCGCATCCAGCTCGCGGGCGAGGGCGAGGTCGGCCCCGGCGGCGGCCCGGCCGGCGACCTCTACGTCGAGATCCACGAGCTGCCGCACTCCACGTTCCAGCGGCGCGGCGACGACCTGCACTGCACGGTGACGATCCCGATGACCGCGGCGGCCCTCGGCACCAAGGTGCCGCTGGAGACGCTGGACGGCATGGAGGAGGTCGACATCCGGCCCGGCACCCAGTCCGGCCAGTCCATCCCCCTGCACGGCCGGGGCGTGACGCATCTGCGGGGCGGCGGCCGCGGCGACCTCATCGTGCACGTCGAGGTGCAGACCCCGAACAAGCTCGACCCCGACCAGGAGCGGCTGCTGCGCGAGCTGGCGAAGCTGCGCGGCGAGGAGCGCCCGCAGGGGCAGTTCCAGCCGGGCCAGCAAGGGCTGTTCTCGCGCTTGAAGGACGCCTTCAACGGCCGCTGAGCCACACCCGTCACGGCCGCCCGTACGCAGGGCACGGGCGGCCCGTACGAAGGGGACGGGCGGATTCGGACTTGTACGGAGGACGTGACAACATGCCGTCATGTCCTCCGCTCTGACCGATCTCTTCCCTCATCCGATCGTGCAGGCCCCCATGGCGGGCGGCGTCTCCGTGCCCCACCTCGCCCAGGCCGTGTCCGAGGCGGGCGGGCTGGGGTTCCTTGCCGCCGGGTACAAGACGGCCGACGGCATGTACCAGGAGATCAAGCAGCTCCGCGGGCTGACCACCCGCCCCTTCGGCGTGAACCTGTTCCTGCCGCAGCCCGACCACGCCGACCCCGGCGCGGTCGAGATCTACGCCCACCAGCTGGCCGGCGAGGCCGCCTGGTACGAGACCGAGCTCGGCGACCCGGACAGCGGCCGCGACGACGGCTTCGACGCCAAGCTCGCGGTACTGCTCGACAATCCCGTGCCGGTGGTCTCCTTCCACTTCGGCGTGCCGAGCCGCGAGGTGATCGACTCCCTGCGCCGCGCCGGGACCTTCACCCTGGTCGCCGCGACGACCGCGGAGGAGGCTCTCGCCGTGGAGCGCGCCGGCGCGGACGCGGTGATCGCGCAGGGCGTGGAGGCCGGCGGCCACCAGGGCACGCACCGGGACACCCCGGAGAACAACGGCGCCGGTATCGGCCTGCTCTCCCTCGTCGCCCAGGTGCGCGAGACCGTGAGCATCCCGATCGTCGCCGCCGGCGGCGTCATGCGCGGCGGGCAGATCGCCGGGGTGCTGGCGGCGGGCGCGAGCGCGGCCCAGCTCGGCACCGCGTTCCTCGCCACCCCGGAGTCCGGCGCCAGTGCCGTCCACAAGCAGGCGCTGACCAACCCTCTGTTCGTACGTACGGAGTTGACCCGCGCGTTCAGCGGCCGCCCGGCCCGCGGTCTGGTCAACCGCTTCATGCGGGAGCACGGCCCGTACGCCCCCGCCGCCTACCCGGAGGTCCACCACCTCACCGCCCCGCTGCGCAAGAAGGCCGCCGCGTCCGGCGACGCGCAGGGCATGGCGCTGTGGGCGGGCCAGGGCCACCGCATGGCACGCGAACTCCCGGCCGCCCGGCTGGTGGAGGTTCTCGCCGCCGAGCTGGACGCGGCCACGACAGCGTTGTCGGCCAAGGGGGACATGCGATGACCGCGCCCGTGTTCGTGATCGACTCGCTGGAGGGCGTGGCCGCCGGGGCGGTGGTCGAGCTGGCCGGCCCCGAGGGCCGCCACGCGGTCTCCGTACGGCGGCTGCAGCCCGGCGAAGCCGTGGTGCTGACCGACGGCCAGGGCCGGGGCGCGGCCGGCACGGTGGTGCGGACAGAGGGCAAGGACCGGCTGTTCGTCGAGCTCGCCGAGCTGCCGTTCGAGCCCGAGCCCGCGCCCCGGATCACCGTCGTGCAGGCCCTGCCCAAGGGCGACCGCGGCGAGCTGGCCGTCGAGACGATGACGGAGACCGGCGTGGACGCGATCGTGCCCTGGTCGGCCGCCCGCTGCATCACCCGGTGGAAGGGCGAGCGGGGCCTGAAGGCGCTGGCCAAGTGGCGTGCCACGGCCCGCGAGGCGGGCAAGCAGTCCCGCCGGCTGCGCTTCCCGGAGGTCGCGGACGCGGCAACGACCAAGCAGGTTGCCGCACTTCTGGCCAAAGCCGACTTCGCCGCCGTGCTCCACGAGGACCGGGCGTACTCCAGCGAGCCGCTGGCGACCGCGGAGCTGCCCGCCGAGGGCGAGATCGTGCTGGTCGTGGGCCCCGAAGGGGGTGTCTCGGAGCAGGAGTTGACGCTCTTCGAGGAGGCGGGCGCGAAGGCGTACCGGCTCGGGCGTAGCGTGCTGCGTACATCGACCGCGGGTACCGCGGCGACCGCACTGCTCCTCGGCCGTACCGGCCGCTGGTCCTGAACGCCCCAGGGGGAAACACCGTGGAACTCGCCCAGGTCAGGCTCCTCGTCAGCGACTTCGCCGCCTGCTACCGCTTCTACTGCGAGGTCCTCGGCCTCAAGCCGCAGTCGGGCGCGGCCGAAGGGCCGTACGAGAAGTTCAGCCCGGCCACCGGCTCGGCGGGGATCGCCCTGCAGGACCGGTCGATGATGGCCGAGGTGCTGAACGAGCTGGGCGACACGGCGACCGGCCACCGCTCCCTGGTGGTCCTGCGCGTCGACGACCTCGACACCTACTGCGAGCAGATCGCCGGCCGCGGCGCGACCCTGCTGCACGGCCCGTCGCCCATGACGGAGCGGATGCGGGTGGCCCACCTCAAGGACCCCGAGGGCAACCTGGTGGAGCTTCAGGAGTGGCTGCTGCTGCGCGGCTGACGTCGTGCGTTTCAGCCTGTCCGGCGTTTGAGGACGAGGCCCCTTCAGGGCCGATCCGGGGGCCTGGGGGCGAAGCCCCCGGAGGACGGCTCGAACGCGGGTCGCTCAAGGCACAGCCGCGCTTCAATGACTGTTTGCGCTCTACCGCCGGACGGCAACCGGTGGCAGGCTGCCGTCCATGGGGGCGTTGAGGCAGATCTGGCGGCGGCCGCGGGGACGGCGGGTCGCGGCTGCGACGGCCTGTGTGATGGCCGCCGTGGGCGGGGCCGTGGCGTGTGACCCCAACGGGCTGAACTCCGCGTCGGTGGCGTACACGACCGATCAGACCGCGACCGCGGCGCTGAAGGCGCAGCACGTCGACGTGCAGTGGCTCAGCTGCACCGCCAACTACGGCAACAACAACCAGGCGTCGAGCCAGGCACCCACGGCGAGCGAGACCACCATCGCCAACGTCGACTGCCAGGGCCAGACCAAGGACGGGCAGGACATCACCGTCACCGGCAAGGTCACGCGGACCGTCGACGGGGCGTGTGTGCGCGGTGATCTGACCGCCAAGGTCGGCAACAAGGTCTGGTTCCACGTGAGCGGGCTAGGCGACTGCAACGCGAAGCCGTCGCCCATCGTCAACAACCCGTCCACCGGGCAGCAGCCGGGCGCCACCGTCACCGTGACGGTCACCAGGACCATCTGGTGCAAGGGCGATCCGCAGTGCTGGCCCGTGGAGGGCAAGTGATCGAAAGGCCTGGTTGCGCGAGCCGCCCTTGCCTAAGGTGATCGGGTGACTCAGCCCGCCTCGCCGGCCTCCGCAGCCCCCTCGGTCTATCTTCGATTCCCGCATGTGCACGGCGAGTTGGTGACCTTCGCCGCAGAGGACGACATCTGGCTCGCGCCCCTCGACGGCGGCCGGGCCTGGCGGGTCAGCGCCGACGACGTGCCGGTCTCCACACCGCGCATCTCGCCCGACGGCACCACCGTCGCCTGGACCTCGGCCCGCGACGGTGCCCCCGAGGTGCACATCGCGCCGGTCGACGGCGGACCGGCCAAGCGGCTGACGCACTGGGGGAGTTGGCGCACCCAGGTGCGCGGCTGGACCCCCGACGGCCAGGTCCTGGCGATCACCACGCACGGCCAGGCCAGCCTGCGCCGCTCCTGGGCGCACGCCGTCCCGCTCGACGGCGGACCGTCGACCCTGCTGCCGTACGGACCCGTCGGCGGTGTCGCGTACGGGCCGAGCACCGTGCTGCTGTCCGCGCCGATGGGGCGGGAGGCGGCCTGGTGGAAGCGCTACCGAGGGGGTACGGCCGGGAAGTTGTGGATCGACCGGGAGGGCGAGGGCGAGTTCGTACGGCTGCACGAGGACCTCGACGGCAACCTCGAGTTCCCGGTCTGGACGGGGGAGCGGATCGCCTTCCTCTCCGACCACGAGGGCACCGGGGCGCTCTACTCCTCCCTCGCCGACGGGTCCGATCTGCGCCGGCACACGCCGCATGGGGGCACCTCCCGCCCGAGCGAAGCCGGGAGTGGGGGAGGCTTCTACGCCCGGCACGCCGCGGGCGACGGCACCCGGGTCGTCTACGCCTCCGCCGGTGAACTGTGGATCCTCGACGACCTCGACGGAGCCGAACCGCGCCGGATCGACATCCGGCTCGGCGGGCAGCGCAACGACCGGCAGCCCTTCCACCTGGACGCCTCCCACTGGTTCGGCTCCGCCGCGCCGGACCACACCGCGCGCGGCAGCGCGGTCGCCGTCCGGGGCGCCGTGCACTGGGTCACCCACCGCTCGGGCCCGGCCCGCGCGCTGGCCGCCGCACCCGGCGTACGGGCCCGGCTGCCGCGCACCTTCCGGGCGGAGGGCGAGGAGTGGGTGGTGTGGGTGACGGACGCGGAGGGCGACGACGCCCTGGAGTTCGCGCCCGCCACCGGCCTCGCGCCCGGCGCCACCCCGCGCCGGCTCGCCGCGGGACAGCTCGGCCGGGTCCTCGGGCTCGCCATGGCACCCGACGGCAGCCGGGCCGCGGTCGCCGCGCACGACGGCCGGGTGCTGCTCGTGGAGCGCGAGACCGGCGAGGTCCGCGAGGTCGACCGCAGCGACGACGGAGACGTCTCCGGCCTGGTCTTCTCGCCCGACTCGGCGTGGCTGGCCTGGTCCCACCCCGGCCCGCGCCCGCTGCGCCAGCTGCGCCTCGCCAACACCACCGACCTGTCGGTCACCGAGGCCACACCGCTCCGCTTCCAGGACTACGCCCCCGCCTTCACCCTCGACGGCAAGCACCTCGCCTTCCTGTCCAACCGCTCCTTCGACCCGGTCTACGACGAGCACGTCTTCGACCTGGCCTTCGTGGTCGGCGACCGCCCGCACCTGATCACGCTGGCCGCGACGACCCCCTCGCCCTTCGGGCCGCAGCGGCACGGCCGCTCCTTCGACGCGCCGGACAAGGACGAGACCCCCGACAGCGAGGGCACCCCGGCCACCCGCATCGACCTGGAGGGCCTCGCCGACCGGATCGTGCCGTTCCCGGTCGAGGCCGCCCGCTACTCCAACCTGCGCGCGGCCAAGGACGGCGTGCTGTGGCTGCGTCACCCGGTGCAGGGCGTCCTCGGCTCCTCCCGGGCCACCCCGGACGACCCCGACCCGCGGACCGAGCTGGAGCGCTACGACCTCGCGCAGCACCGCCTGGAGCATCTCGCCGCCGACGCCGACCACTTCGCGGTGAGCGGCGACGGCAAGCGGGTGCTGCTGTGGACGGACGGCCGGCTGAAGGTCGTCCCGAGCGACCGCAGGGCCTCGAACGACGACGACAGCGACACGAACGTCACCGTCGACCTCTCCCGGGTCCGGCAGACCGTCGACCCGTCGGCCGAGTGGCGGCAGATGTACGAGGAGACCGGCCGCATCATGCGGGACCACTTCTGGCGGCCCGACATGAGCGGCGTCGACTGGCCGGGTGTCCTCGACCGCTACCGGCCGGTGCTGGAGCGGGTCGCCACCCACGACGACCTCGTCGACCTGCTGTGGGAGGTGCAGGGCGAGCTCGGCACCTCGCACGCCTACGTCGTCCCGCGCGGCGGCCACGGCCACGGTCCCCGGCAGGGCCTGCTGGGTGCCGACATCTCCCGGCACGAGGACGGCAGTTGGCGCATCGACCGCATTCTGCCGACGGAGACCTCCGACCCGGCCGCCCGCTCCCCGCTCGCCGCACCCGGCGTCGCGGTGCGGGCGGGCGACGCGATCGTGGCGGTCGGCGGCGTCCCGGTGGACCCGGTCACCGGACCCGGCCCGCTGCTCGTCGGCACGGCCGGCAAGCCCGTCGAGCTGACCGTCTCCCCGGCCGGCGGCGGCGAGGCGCGGCACGCGGTGGTCGTCCCCACGGCCGACGAGGAACCCCTGCGCTACCACGCGTGGGTGGCGGACCGCCGCGCCCACGTCCACGAACGCTCCGGCGGCCGCCTCGGCTACCTGCACGTCCCCGACATGCAGGCCCCGGGCTGGGCCCAGATCCACCGCGACCTGCGCGTCGAGGTGGCCCGCGAGGGCCTGGTCGTCGACGTCCGGGAGAACCGCGGCGGCCACACCTCCCAGCTCGTGGTGGAGAAGCTGGCCCGGCGCATCGTCGGCTGGGCCCTGCCCCGCGGCATGCGCCCCTACAGCTACCCGCAGGACGCGCCGCGCGGCCCGGTCGTCGCCGTGGCCAACGAGTTCTCCGGCTCCGACGGCGACATCGTCAACGCGGCGATCAAGGCCCTCGGCATCGGCCCGGTGGTCGGGACGCGGACCTGGGGCGGGGTGATCGGCATCGACAGCCGCTACCGGCTGGTCGACGGCACGCTCATCACCCAGCCCAAGTACGCGTTCTGGCTGGAGGGTTACGAGTGGCGGGTGGAGAACCGCGGCGTGGACCCGGACGTGGAGGTGATCCAGAGCCCCCAGGACCACGCGGCGGACCGGGACCCCCAGCTCGACGAGGCGATCCGCATCGCCCTGGAGGCCCTCGCGGAGACCCCCGCCAAGACACCACCGGGCCTGGACTGAGGCCCGGGGGACGGGCCCTGGATACGATGCCCTCGTACGCGATCAGCCGGCCGGAGGAGAGCACATGCCAGGGGAGCCGCAGGACGACTGCCTGTTCTGCAAGATCGTCGAAGGTCATGTCCCGGCGACGATCGTCCGGGAGACGGACACCACCGTCGCGTTCCGGGACATCAACCCCCAGGCGCCCACGCACGTGCTGGTGATCCCCAAGGCGCACTACCGGGACGCCGCCGCGCTCGCCGCCGGAGCGCCGGAACTCGCCGCCGACGTGCTGCGCGAGGCGCAGTCCGTCGCCGACGAGGACAAGCTGGAGAGCTACCGCATCGTCTTCAACACGGGCGCCGGCGCCGGCCAGACCGTCTGGCACGCCCACGCGCACGTCCTCGGCGGCCGCGGCCTGCAGTGGCCCCCCGGGTAACTCCGTATGTCCGTACGTGAACTGGTGGTCCTCGGCACCGCCAGCCAGGTCCCGACCCGGCACCGCAACCACAACGGCTACCTGCTGCGCTGGGACGGCGAGGGCCTCCTCTTCGACCCCGGCGAGGGCACGCAGCGCCAGATGCTGCGGGCCGGCGTCGCCGCGCACGACCTGAACCGGATCTGCGTCACGCACTTCCACGGGGACCACTCGCTGGGCCTCGCGGGCGTCGTCCAGCGCATCAACCTCGACCGGGTGCCGCACGAGATCAGCGCGCACTACCCGGCCTCGGGGCAGCACTTCTTCGACCGGCTGCGGTACGCGACGGCGTACCGGGAGACGGTCGCGCTCACCGAGGCGCCGGTCGCCGCGGACGGCGTCCTCGCCGTCACGGACTCGTACACCCTCGAAGCGCGCCGGCTCTCCCACCCCGTCGAGTCCTACGGCTACCGGCTCGTCGAGCCCGACGGGCGCCGCATGCTGCCCGAGCGGCTGGCGGCGCACGGCATCAAGGGCCCGGACGTGGGCCGCCTGCAGCGGGAGGGCTCCGTCGACGGCGTCTCGCTGGCGGACGTCAGCGAGGTCCGCCGCGGCCAGCGGTTCGCGTTCGTCATGGACACCCGGCTGTGCGACGGCGTGCACGCGCTTGCCGAGGGCTGCGACCTGCTCGTCATCGAGTCGACCTTCCTCGACGAGGACGCCGGCCTCGCGACCGAGCACGGCCACCTCACCGCCGGGCAGGCGGCGACCGTGGCGCGCGAGGCGGGCGTCCGGCACCTGGTGCTCACGCACTTCAGCCAGCGCTACACCGACGCGGAGGAGTTCGAGCGGCAGGCGCGGGCCGCCGGCTTCGAGGGAGAGCTGACCGTCGCGCACGATCTGCTGCGGGTACCGGTTCCGAAACGCCGGTAAAACACCCGTACGATACTTCGATGCCTCTCCCCAAAGCTGAACTGCACCTCCACATCGAAGGCACCCTGGAACCGGAGCTGGCCTTCGAGCTCGCCGCGCGCAACGGCGTCGAGCTGCCCTACGCCGACACCGGCCGGCTGCGCGAGGCGTACGACTTCGAGGACCTCCAGTCCTTCCTGAACCTGTACTACGGGCTCATGACCGTCCTGCGCACCGAGCGGGACTTCGAGGACCTCGCCAACGCCTACCTCGCCCGCGCCGCGGCGCAGGGCGTGCGGCACGCGGAGATCTTCTTCGACCCGCAGGCGCACCTCGCGCGGGGCGTGGCGATGGGCACGGTCGTGGACGGGCTGTGGCGCGCGCTGGGCAGCAGCGAGGCGCACCACGGCGTCTCGACGCGGCTCATCCTGTGCTTCCTGCGGGACGAGCCCGCCGAGTCGGCCCTGGAGACCCTGCACCTGGCGAAGCCGTACCTGGACCGGATCACCGGCATCGGCCTCGACTCGGCCGAGGTGGGGCACCCGCCGGCGAAGTTCCGCGAGGTGTACGAGACCGCCGCGGGGCTCGGCCTGCGGCGGGTGGCGCACGCCGGTGAGGAGGGCCCGCCGGAGTACGTCACGGAGGCCCTGGACGTGCTCGGCGTCGAGCGCGTCGACCACGGGCTGCGGTGCATGGAGGACCCGGCGCTGGTCGCGCGGCTGGTCCGGGACCGTGTCCCGCTGACCCTGTGCCCGCTGTCCAACGTCCGGCTGCGCACGGTCGACACCCTGGCCGACCACCCGCTCCCCGCGATGCTCGACGCGGGCCTGATGTGCACCGTCAACTCCGACGACCCGGCCTACTTCGGCGGCTACGCCGGCGACAACTTCGCCGCCGTGCGCGCCACCCTGGGCCTGTCCGAGGAGCGCCTGCGCGAGCTGGCCCGCAACTCCTTCACCGCGTCCTTCCTGGAGGACGACGAGGAGCGGCGGGCCAGGTATCTCGCCGAGGTGGAGGCGTACGAGTTCTAGCCGGGCCCGCTACGCCGCCTTGGTGTCGTAGGCGCTCGGGACGGATGTCTCCACCGGGATCTCGACGACCGGGAGGGTGGTCCTGCCGACGCGGAGGGCGACCGCCGTCATCGGCACGGCGATCACGAGGAGGCCGACGGCGAGGACCGTGCCCATCACCGGGAAGCCGGCCCGCGCGGCGAGCACGCTGCCGGCCAGCGGGCCCGCCGCCGTCCCGAGCGAGGACGCCGAGCCGACCAGCACCGCCCAGCGTCCGCGCGGGTCCAGGAGGGCGGCGAGGCCGATCACGTACGACAGCACCACCGGGTAGAGCAGGTTCCAGGCGATCTCGCCGCCCGCGAAGGTCGTGAGGTCGGTCGCGGAGGCGCTGAGCACGATGCAGCCGGCGATGACGGCGGTGCCGGCGCCCACCGGGACGGCCCGGCCGAACCGCGGGCCGACGGCGCCCGCGACCGTCAGGCCCAGCAGCCCGGCGCCGAGCGCCACCGCGAAGACCACGCCCACGGTCGCCTCCGACAGGTGCGCCTGCGCCAGGCCGATGCGGCCGCTGACGCCCCACAGGGAGTTCTGCGCGAGGGACCAGCCCAGGAGGGCGAGGGCGAGGACGAGGCCGGAGCGGAAGTGGGGGAGGCGGGGGCCGTCCAGGGCGGACCGCTGGGTGGCCGTGCGCAGCGGCAGGCGGCCGGTGAGCGGCAGGACGGCGAGCGCGGTGAGGGCGATCGCGGCCAGCGGCTGCCCGTGGCCCGCACCGAGGTGGGGCACGGTCAGATAGACGGCGCCCGCGAGCGCGGAGACGCCGAGCAGGCCGACCGTGGTCGTGCGGTGCGGGTCGGGCTGGGCGGCGATCCCGGTGGCGGCCACGGTGGTGGCCGTACCGGAGCCGAATCCGCCGACCAGCGCGCCGAGGACGACGGCGAGGACGGAGTGGGTCAGCGCCGCGGTGCCGTAGCCGAGCACGGCGAGTGTGAGTCCGATCCGGGCCAGGGTGCGGGCCCCGGTCCGTTCGACGCGCGAGGCCAGCAGGAAGCCGGCCGAGGCCGAACTCAGCAGCAGCGCACTGCCGATGGCGCCCGCCTGTGTGGCGGTCAGTGGCAGCCCCGAATCCAGCCGGCCCACGGTGGTGGGCAGCAGGTAGGGGGCGAGGTACCCGGCCGTGAAAAGGGCGACGAGGGGCCAGGGGATGGTGCGAGGGGCGAACACGGGCGTTCCCAGGGCATGCGAAAGGAGCGGCACAAGAAAGGGGGTGGGGCGCAGGCCGTCGACGGACAGGAACGCGCGAGCAAGTTGTATCAAGCACGCGGTTTGCGAAAGAAGCCCAGACGGTGTGATCTGGCACACGTTCTGTTTGGGGTGCGGAAGTGCGGGTAGACGAGCGCCCCGCATCCGGTGAGCAGGCGCCTTCCGCCTGCGTGGAGGCGCGCTAACGCCAGTGCGCCGAGCCCCCCGCGCCGGGTGCGCTCGACTCGATCTTCAGCCGGATCTCCCGCATCACCGCGACGATCTTCTCCTGGTGCTCCGGCGTCAGCCGGGCCACCGGCACCGAGCAGCTGATCGCGTCCTGGGCGGGAGTGTCGTAGCGCAGCGCGAAGCCGAAGCCGACGATGCCGAGGACGCCCTCCTCGCGGTCGACCGAGTAGCCGCGGGCGCGGATCTCGGCGAGATCGGCGGCGAGGTCCTCCCTGCCGGTGCGGGTGTTGGGCGTCATCGCCGGGTACGGCCCCTCGGGGAGCTCCTCGTCGCCCCGCTCGGCCAGCAGCGCCTTGCCGAGGGCGCCGACGTGGGCCGGCAGCCGGCGGCCGACCCGGCTGATGGTGCGCAGGTACTCGTGCGACTCGCGGGTCGCGAGGTACGCCACGTCCCGGCCGTCCAGCCGCCCCAGGTGGATCGTCTCGCCGAGCGCGTCGGAGGCCTCGTCGAGGTGCGGCCGCGCGATGCGCACGCGCGGGTCGGAGTCCAGATAGCTGGTGCCGGTGAGCAGGGCGTGGATGCCGATGCCGTAGAGCGAGCCGGTGATGTCCGTGCGCACCCAGCCCCGGCCGATCAGGGTCTGCAGCAGCGCGTACATCGAGCTGCGCGGCACGCCCAGCTCGTCCGCCAGCTCCTGCAGCCGCGCGGGCCGGTCGCCGCGCGCCGCGAGCAGTTCCAGCAGCTCGACCGTCCGGGCGGCCGACTTCACCTCGCGGACGCCATCAGTCTCCGACATGGGGCGATGGTAATCGGCCGGCACCGGACCGTTGACGGCCGATGTTCGCATATCTAAGCTCTGTCTTCATACGTAGACGACATCTACATGGGGAGATGCTGTGACTGAGGCGAGGACGGCTGCGCACAGGCTGCGGGACGGGATGGAGAAGGGGGTGCTCTCCTTCCCGCTGACCTCGTTCCACGAGGACGGCTCGCTCGACCCGGAGGGCTGCCGCGCCCATCTCGCCGCCCAGCTCGCCACCGCGCCCGGCGCCGTCTTCCCGGCCTGCGGCACCGGCGAGTTCTTCTCGCTGGACGAGGACGAGTACCGGCAGGTCGTGACCGTCGCGGTCGAGGAGGCGGGCGGGCGCGTGCCCGTCGTCGCCGGCGTCGGCTACGGCTGGGCGCAGGCCGCGCGGTTCGCGCGCATCGCCGAGGAGGCCGGCGCCGACGCGCTCCTCGTCCTGCCGCACTACCTGGTCGCCGCGCCGCAGGACGGCCTGGTCGCCCAGCTGGAGCAGATCGCGGCCCGCACCCGGCTGCCGCTGATCGCCTACCAGCGCGGCCAGGTCGCCTTCACCGCCGACTCGCTGCGGCGCATCGCACGGATCCCGAACGTCATCGGCCTCAAGGACGGCCACAGCGACCTCGACCGCCTCCAGCGCCTCACCCTGGCCGCCCCGGACGGCTTCCTGTTCTTCAACGGCGCCTCCACCGCCGAGATCCAGGCCCGCGCCTACGCCACCGTCGGCGTCCCCGCCTACTCCTCCGCCGTGCACGCCTTCGCCCCGGAGATCGCGAACGCCTTCTTCACGGCGCTGCAGAAGGAGGACCTGGCCACCACCGGGACGCTGCTGCGCGACTTCTACGTCCCGCTCGTCGAACTCCGCGACCGCGTACCGGGATACGCCGTGTCGCTGGTGAAGGCGGCGGCCCGGCTGCGCGGCCGGCCCGTCGGCCCCGTACGCGCCCCGCTCACCGACCCCTCGGCCGCCGACCTGGCGGACCTCAAGACCCTCCTGGCCACCGGACTCGACCTCGTAGGAGCCTCCCTGTGAACCTCACCATCACCGACGTACGGCTGACGCCGATCCTGGTCGCCGACCCGCCGCTGCTCAACACGCAGGGCGTGCACCAGCCGTACACGCCGCGGCTGATCGTGGAGGTGGTGACGGCCGACGGGATCACCGGTGTGGGCGAGACGTACGGCGACACCAAGTACCTGGAGCTGGCGGAGCCGTTCGCCCGGAAACTGAAGGGCCGTCAGGTCAGCGACCTGAACCGGCTGTTCACGATCGCGGACGAGGTCGCCGTGGACGACACCCGGGTCTTTGGGCAGGTCGACGTCGGCGGGCTGCGCGGCGTCCAGACCGCCGACAAGCTGCGGCTGTCCGTCGTCTCCGGCTTCGAGGTCGCCTGTCTGGACGCCCTCGGCAAGGCGCTCGGCCTGCCCGTGCACGCGCTGCTCGGTGGCAAGGTGCGCGACGCGGTCGAGTACAGCGCCTACCTGTTCTACAAGTGGGCCGGCCACCCCGAGGGCGTGGCCTGCGAGCAGGACGACTGGGGTGCCGCGGTCGACCCGGCCGGGGTCGTCGAGCAGGCCCGGACGTTCACGCAGCGGTACGGGTTCACCTCGTTCAAGCTCAAGGGCGGTGTCTTCCCGCCGGACGAGGAGATCGCCGCGATCCGCGCGCTGGCCGAGGCGTTCCCCGGGCACCCGCTGCGACTGGACCCCAACGGCGCCTGGTCCGTGGAGACTTCGCTCAAGGTGGCCGCGGAGCTCGGGGACGTCCTCGAGTACCTGGAGGACCCCGCGCTGGGCACCCCGGCGATGGCCGAGGTGGCCGCCGCCACGGGCGTGCCGCTGGCCACCAACATGTGCGTGACGACGTTCGCCGAGATCGAGGAGGCGTTCACCAAGGGCGCCGTCCAGGTCGTCCTCTCCGACCACCACTACTGGGGCGGGCTGCGCAACACCCAGCAACTCGCCGCCGTCTGCCGCACCTTCGGCGTCGGTGTCTCCATGCACTCCAACACCCACCTCGGGATCAGCCTGGCCGCGATGACCCATGTCGCGTCCACCGTGCCGAACCTGCACCACGCCTGTGACTCGCACTACCCCTGGCAGTCGGAGGACGTGCTCACCGAGCGGCTGACCTTCGCCGGCGGCAAGGTCGCCGTCTCCGACGCGCCGGGCCTCGGCGTCGAACTCGACCGCGCGAAGCTCAAGTCGCTGCACCAGCGGTGGCTCGACGACGACGGCACGCTGCGCGAGCGCGACGACGCGGCGGCGATGCGCGTCGCGGACCCCCGGTGGGTCACCCCCGCCGTGCCCCGCTGGTGATTTCCCCCTGACAACTCCCCGCCGGTAAGCCCCCCTTGGCAGCCCCCCCACGGAAACCCCCCACGGCCACCCCCGACACCTCCCCTTCCCCTGCTCACGACCGGAGCCGCTCGTGTCTGCAGCAACCCCCGAAGTCCACCCGCCGGCGGTCGAGTCCGCCATCCGCAAGATCTTCCGCCGTGTGGTCCCGCTGTTCTTCGTGATGTTCGTCGCGAACTACATGGACCGCGTCAACCTCGGCTTCGCACAGGACCAGCTCCGCGCGGACGTCGGCCTGTCGGCCGCCGCGTTCGGCCTCGGCGCCGGCATCTTCTTCATCGCCTACGCCCTCTTCGAAGTCCCCTCCAACATGCTGATGGAGCGCTTCGGGCCCAAGGTCTGGCTGACCCGGATCATGATCAGCTGGGGTGTGGTGGCGACGGCGATGGCCTTCGTGAACAGCCCCGGCGCGTTCTACGCCCTGCGCTTCCTGCTCGGCGTCGCGGAGGCGGGCTTCTTCCCGGCCGTCATCTACTACTTCTCCCGCTGGCTGCCCGACTCCCACCGCGGCCGCGCCACCTCGATCTTCCTGATGGGGTCCGGTACGGCGACGGTGATCGTCGGCCCGATCTCCGGCGCGCTCCTCGAAATGCACGGCATCTGGGGCCACTCCGGCTGGCAGTGGATGTTCTTCGTCGAGGGCGTCTTCTCCGTGGTCCTCGGGTTCGTCGTCTTCCGCTTCCTCGACTCGGGAATCGAGAACGCGCGCTGGCTGACGGAGGAGGAGAAGCGGGAGCTGGTGGCGGTCATCGACACCGAACAGGCCGCCCGTGACGAGCGGCGCGGCACCGGGGCCCACGTCTCCCGCTGGAAGCTGCTGGCCGACCCCCAGATGCTGCTCTTCCTCTGGATCTATTTCGCGATCAACGTCGCCCTGTACGCGGTGACGTTCTGGCTGCCGTCGATCGTGGACGACATCGGCGGGCTGAGCGACTTCCAGGTCGGCCTGCTGACGGCGGTCCCGTGGCTGTGCGCGATCGCCGCGGTCTACGGCGCCGGGCGGATCTCCGACCGCATCGGCAAGCGGCGCCCGGTCCTGATCGCCCTGCTCGTGCTCGGCGGCTGCGGCACCCTGCTCGCGGTGTTCGTCTCGCCCTGGGTGAGCCTCGGCGCGCTGTGCCTGGCCGCCATGGGCTTCAAGCCGGCCTCCCCGATCTTCTGGACGATCCCCCAGAGCTACCTGGACGCACGGGCGGCGGCGCCCGGCATCGCCCTCGTCAACTCCATCGGCAACCTCGGCGGCTTCGTGGCCCCCACGGCCTTCGGCCTCATCGAGGACGCCACGGGTTCGACCAAGGCCGGGCTGGTGGGGCTGACGGTGGTCGGCTTCCTGGCCGCGCTGAGTGTGCTGCTGGTCCGCGGCGGCGGCCGCAACGACCGCGTCCGCCCGCGCCCGGCACCGGCCGCGCCGGCACCGGCCCCGGAGACGGCACCGAAGGCGCTGCGTACGGGGCGGTGGGGAGGTTCGGCGGCCTGATCCGGCCGGGGGCCGGGGCCGGGAGCCGGGGCCGGGCTGGTGGGGCTGATCGGCGCTCGCTTCCTGGCCGGGCCGACGCGGCACCGGAGGCGCTGCGTACCTGGCCGCGGCCTGATGCGGTCGGTGGTTGCCGGGCGGGGGGACGGCGTTCACCGGGGCGTTCTGGTCGGCGTGCTGTCGGTGGGGTGGTGCACACTGGCCTGATCCGCACCATGTCAGGGAGCGCACCGTGATCACCCCCACCGGGAAGGGACCGTCGCCCATCACCGAAGGACCGCAGTGCCAGGCCCAGGTCGACCCCCTGGCCGCGCTGCGCAGTCCGGACGATCCGCCCTGGGACGTGTACCTCACCGGCACGGTCTTCCTCGACATCATCTTCACCGGGCTCGACTCCGCCCCGGTGCGCGGGACGGAGTCCTGGGCGCGCGGGATGGGGTCGAGCCCCGGCGGCGTGGCGAACATGGCCACCGCCCTGGCCCGCCTCGGCCTGAAGACGTCCCTGGCCGCGGCCTTCGGCGACGACCACTACGGCGAGTACTGCTGGGACGCGCTGGAGCAGGGCGAGCACATCGACCTCTCCACCTCCCGCACCCTCCCCGGCTGGCACTCCCCGGTCACCGTCTCCATGGCGTACGAGGGCGAGCGCACGATGGTCTCCCACGGCCACGAGCCGCCCTTCGAGGCCGTCCTCGACCAGGCCGGCAGCCACGACCCAACCCCGCGCGCACGTGCCGCGATCGCCGCGCTCAGCCCGGGCAGGCGCGCCCCCTGGATCGCGGAGGTCGCCGCCCGCGGCACCCGCATCTTCGCCGACGTCGGCTGGGACGACAGCGGCGCCTGGGACCTCGCGGGCCTGGCCGACCTCGAACACTGCGAGGCCTTCCTGCCGAACGCGGAGGAGGCGATGCGCTACACCGGCGCCACCTGCCCCCGCGCCGCCGCCCACGCCCTGACCGAACACGTGCCGCTCGCGGTGGTCACCCTCGGCGCCGAGGGCGCGTACGCGGTGGACCGCCGCACCGGCGAGACCGCCGAGGTCCCCGCCATCGCGGTGGAGGCCCTGGACCCGACCGGCGCGGGCGACGTCTTCGTGGCCGGCTTCGTCACCGGCACCCTCGCCGGCTGGCCGCTCGCCGACCGCCTCGCCTTCGCGGGCCTCACGGCGGCCCTGTCGGTGCAGGAGTTCGGCGGCTCCCTGTCCGCGCCGGGCTGGTCGGAGATCGGCGCCTGGTGGCGCGAGGTGCAGTCGGTGCGCAGCCAGGACCCGGCCGCCCTGCGCCGGTACGCCTTCCTGCAGACGCTCGTCCCGGAGGAGGAGGCGCGGCCGTGGCCGCTGCGCCGGGCGGTGCCGACGATCGGTTTCAGATCCGCGTAGCGGGCGTGGCGCTGTGAAACACGGGGCACGGAAAAGCCCTACGGCGTTGTCACTGCCCCGGCGTACCCTTGAAATCGCCAGGCAGCCCCATCGGGCAGCGTGCCGTAACGAGGAGGACGAGCAAGGCCTACGAGCCGGCCCATGACTCAGACACCCACAGCTCACAGCCCCGCGCAGGGGCAGGCACGAGCAGAGTTCACCGTCCCCGCCCAGCACCCGATGGTCACAGTTCTGGGGTCCGGCGACTCCCTTCTGCGCGTGATCGAGACGGCCTTCCCGGCGGCCGACATCCATGTCCGGGGCAATCAGATCAGCGCGGTCGGCGACCCGAAGGACGTCGCCCTGATTTCGCGCGTGTTCGACGAGATGATGCTGGTGCTCCGCACCGGGCAGCCGATGACGGAGGACGCAGTGGAACGCTCGATCGCCATGCTGAAGGCGAGCGAGAACGGGACGAGCGACGGCCAGGAGACCCCGGCCGAGGTACTCACGCAGAACATCCTGTCCTCCCGCGGCCGCACCATCCGCCCCAAGACCCTCAACCAGAAGCGGTACGTCGACGCGATCGACAAGCACACGGTCGTCTTCGGCATCGGCCCCGCCGGCACCGGCAAGACCTACCTCGCCATGGCCAAGGCGGTGCAGGCCCTGCAGTCCAAGCAGGTCAACCGCATCATCCTGACCCGTCCGGCGGTCGAGGCCGGCGAGCGTCTCGGCTTCCTGCCGGGCACGCTCTACGAGAAGATCGACCCCTACCTGCGCCCGCTCTACGACGCGCTGCACGACATGCTCGACCCGGACTCGATCCCGCGCCTGATGGCCGCCGGGACCATCGAGGTCGCGCCGCTCGCGTACATGCGCGGCCGCACCCTGAACGACGCCTTCATCATCCTGGACGAGGCCCAGAACACGAGCCCCGAGCAGATGAAGATGTTCCTCACCCGGCTCGGCTTCGACTCGAAGATAGTGATCACCGGTGACGTGACGCAGGTCGACCTGCCCAGCGGCACCAAGTCGGGTCTGCGCCAGGTCCAGGAGATCCTGGAGGGCGTCGAGGACGTCCACTTCTCCCGCCTCACGTCCCACGACGTCGTACGGCACAAGCTGGTGGGCCGTATCGTCGACGCGTACGAGAAGTACGACAGCAAGCACGGCACCGAGAACGGCTCCCACAAGGGCGGCCGGGGCAGGCAGTCCGGGCACAAGGGGAAGTAGACCGAGCAGCACCATGTCGATCGACGTCAACAACGAGTCCGGTACCGAGGTCGACGAGCAGGCGATCCTCGACATCGCCCGCTACGCGCTCGCGCGGATGCGCATCCACCCGCTCTCCGAGCTCTCGGTGATCGTCGTGGACGCCGACGCCATGGAGCAGCTGCACGTGCAGTGGATGGACCTGCCGGGGCCCACGGATGTCATGTCCTTTCCCATGGACGAGCTGCGTCCGCCGTCGAAGGACGAGGAGGAGCCCCCGCAGGGTCTCCTCGGCGACATCGTGCTGTGCCCCGAGGTCGCCAAGAAGCAGGGCGAGGAGGCGCCGACGCAGCACTCCATGGACGAGGAGCTCCAGCTCCTGACCGTCCACGGCGTGCTGCATCTCCTCGGGTACGACCACGAGGAGCCCGACGAGAAGGCCGAGATGTTCGGCCTCCAGGCGGCCATCGTGGACGGCTGGCGCTCGGAGAAGGGCCTGACCGGCCCGTCCCCGGCCCCGACCGTCTCATGAGTCCGCAGATCGTCGCGGGCGCGATCGCCCTCGTCGTGGTGGCGTGGCTCGCCGCCTGTGCGGAGGCGGGCCTCGCGCGCGTCTCCAGCTTCCGGGCCGAGGAGGCGGTGCGCTCAGGGCGGCGCGGCAGCGCGAAGCTCGCGCAGATCGCCGCGGACCCGACGCGCTATCTGAACGTCGCGCTGCTGGTCCGCGTCGCGTGCGAGATGGCCGCCGCGGCGCTGGTGACGTACGCCTGCCTCCAGGAGTTCCCGGGCACCACCCGCGCCCTGCTGGTGGCGATCGGCGTCATGGTGCTGGTGTCGTACGTCGCCGTCGGCGTCTCGCCGCGCACCATCGGCCGCCAGCACCCGCTGAACACGGCGACGGTCGCGGCGTACGTGCTGCTGCCGCTGGCCCGGATCATGGGCCCCATCCCGAACCTGCTGATCCTGATCGGTAACGCCCTGACTCCCGGCAAGGGCTTCCGCCGCGGCCCGTTCGCCTCCGAGGCGGAGCTCAGGGCGCTGGTCGACCTCGCGGAGAAGGAGTCGCTGATCGAGGACGAGGAGCGCCGCATGGTGCACTCGGTCTTCGAGCTCGGCGACACGCTGGTGCGGGAGGTCATGGTGCCGCGCACCGACCTGGTCGTCATCGAGCGATACAAGACGATCCGTCAGGCCCTGACCCTCGCGCTCCGCTCGGGTTTCTCGCGCATACCGGTCACCGGTGAGAGCGAGGACGACATCGTCGGGATCGTGTATCTGAAGGACCTGGCCCGCAAGACGCACATCAGCCGCGACGCCGAGTCCGAGCTCGTCTCGACGGCCATGCGGCCGGCCGCGTTCGTGCCCGACACCAAGAACGCCGGCGACCTGCTGCGCGAGATGCAGCAGGAGCGCAACCACGTCGCCGTCGTCATCGACGAGTACGGCGGCACGGCCGGCATCGTCACCATCGAGGACATCCTCGAGGAGATCGTCGGCGAGATCACCGACGAGTACGACCGCGAACTGCCGCCCGTGGAGGACCTCGGCGAGGACCGCTACCGCGTCACCGCCCGCCTCGACATCACCGACCTCGGCGAGCTCTACGGCCTCGACGAGTTCGACGACGAGGACGTGGAGACCGTCGGCGGCCTCCTCGCCAAGGCCCTCGGCCGCGTCCCCATCGCCGAGGCCTCGTCGGTCGTCGACCTCCCCGACGGCCGCGCCCTGCGCCTGACCGCCGAGGCCGCCTCCGGCCGCCGCAACAAGATCGTGACGGTCCTGGTGGAGCCCCTGGCCCCACCCGAGGCACCGACGGAGGAGGCGAAGGAGGAGTGACGGAGGCCGACGGGGGACAGGCGGCGCGGCTGCGCGTGACCAACCGGGGCACGGCCCCGCTGGAACTGATCCTCGAGCCCTACGGCAGCGACCACTGGCTGCGCCCCGGGGAGACCTTCGTGGTCGTGACGTACGGTTTCGGCGACGGCGACCCCTTCGAAGTGGAGCACGAGCCCGCCACGGTGACGGTGCAGCTCGACGGGCACGGGTACGTGACCGACCTCCACGGGAACGAGATCGAGTGTGCCCACGGCCGTCCGGCGACCGGCGAGGAGACCACCGTATGAACCCGCAGGAGCTGCGTGACCTCTGTCTGTCCTTCAACGCCGCGGTGGAGGACTTCCCGTTCACGCCGGAGACCTCCGTCTTCAAGGTGCTGGGCAAGATGTTCGCGCTGAGCCGGCTGGACGGGCGGCCGCTCACCGTGAACCTCAAGTGCGAGCCGGAGGACGCGGTGCGGCTGCGTGCCGAGTACGAGGGGCTGATCAGCCCCGGGTACCACATGAACAAGCGGCACTGGAACACCGTCACCGTCGACGGCGAGCTCCCGGACCGGCTGGTCCGGGAGCTCGTGGAGGACTCGTACGACCTGGTGGTGGCCGGTCTACCGCGCGCGGAGCGGCTGCGGCTCGACCGCCCCTGAGCGGACCCGCAGTCCCACGGCGACGAGTACGGCCGCGAGCAGGACGACCGCCGCGTCGATCGCCAGCACCGTGTGGACGCCCGACAGCAGGTCGTGCGCGGTCGTGGCCAGGACGCCGAGCAGCGGGATGCCGACCGTGAGGCCGACCTGCTGGGTCGAGGTGACCAGGCCGGTGGCCAGGCCCTGCTCCTCGTCCGGGACGCCGGAGGTGACGGTCAGGCCGTAGGAGATGATCGCGCCCAGGTGGCACATGCTGGACAGGGAGACGGCGGTCACCGCGAGCCAGACCGACCAGCCGTGGGCGTTCAGGCCGAGCAGGGCGGCGATCAGGGCGCCCTGGCCGGCCAGTGAGGCGACCAGCGTGCGGCGCGCGCCGATCCGGCCGATCACCCGCGGGGCCCAGGCGCCGGCGACCGCCGACAGCACGCCCTGGACGCCGAAGACCAGACCGGTCTCGAAGGCCGACAGGTGCAGGATCTCCTGCAGGTAGAGGGTCAGCACGAAGACGACCGTCGACATCATCGAGAAGGTGACCAGGCCGCCGAAGTTGCCCCACGCCACGGTGCGCCGGCGCAGCATCGGGAGCGAGACCAGGGGCGCCTGCGACCGGGACTCGACGGTCACGAACGCCGCGAGGAGCACGACGCCCGCGGCGAGCGCCGTGACGACGTCCGCACGGCCGAAGCCGTGGTCGGCGGCCGTCGACAGGGCGTAGATCAGCGAGAGCAGGCCCGCCGTGACCGTGATCGCGCCGGGCACGTCCAGGCGCGGGCGGTGCGGGGTGCGGGACTCCGGCAGCAGGGCGGGCGCCAGCGGCAGCACGATCAGGGCGAACAGGGTCAGCAGCGCCATCGTCGAGCGCCAGCCGAACGTGTCGGTGAGGACGCCGCCGGCCACCATGCCGACCGTGAAGCCGAGCGAGAGCAGCGTGCCGGAGATGCCGACGGCACGGTCGCGGGCCGGGCCCTCCGGGAAGGTCGTGGTCAGCAGGGACATGCCGGTCGGCACGATCGCCGCCGCGCCGAGGCCCTGCAGCGCGCGCCCGGTCAGGAAAGACGCCGGGTCCCAGGCGAGCGTCGCGAGCAGCGAGGCCGCGCCGAACAGGGCCAGCCCGGTCAGGAACAGCTTCCGGCGGCCGAAGAGGTCGCCGGTCCGGCCGAACAGCAGCAGGAAGCCGCCGGAGGGCAGGGCGAACGCGGTGACCGCCCACTGCAGGGCCGACCGGCTCATGCCGAGGTCGCTCCCGAGGGCGGGCAGCGCCACGTTCAGGACGGAGAAGTCCAGGGCGACCATGAACTGGGCCGCGCACAGGACGAAGAGGACGAGCTTGTCGCGCGTCGACAGCCGGGGGGTGTCGAGCGGTTCGGTGGGGCCGGTGACGGGTGAGGTGGTGTCGATCGCCATGCACAAGAGCGTGCGGCCGCCGGAATAGCCGTGGGGAGCGGGAGGTTGTCCTGGTGGTGGCACCACCAGTCACGTGGTGGCACCACCAGGCACGCTGACGGGGGAGTTGGACAGGTGGCGGACGTCGTCGAGACAGCGGCGGGCAAGGAGCACCGGCTGCGGGAGCTGCGCGAGTTCCTGATGAGCCGGCGGGCGAGGGTCTCTCCGGCCGAGGCGGGCCTGCCGGACGGCGGCGCCCGGCGGCGCACCCCCGGGCTGCGGCGCGAGGAGGTCGCCGTGCTCGCGGGCGTGGGCGCCTCCTGGTACCAGTGGCTGGAGCAGGGGCGGGACATCTCGGTCTCCCCGCAGGTCCTCGACTCCGTGGGACGTGTGCTGAAACTGAGTGGCGCCGAGCGCCGGCACCTGTACCTGCTGGCGGGGCTGAACCCGCCTCCGCCGCAGACCGAGCCCGGCAAGCGGGACATGTACGAGGGGCTGCGGCGGCTGATCGACACCTGGATGCCGTATCCGGCGCACATCATGGACCCGTACTACAACTGCGTGCTCTACAACGACGCCGCCGCGGCGGTGCTGGGCATGCGGCCCGACAACACGCAGAACTGCGTCGTCGACTTCTTCACGGACCCCCTGTACCGGTCCCGCTCCAAGAGCTGGGAGCGGAACGCGCGCACGGTCGTCGCGCAGTTCCGCGCCGCGAGCTCGGCCCGCCCCGACGACGAGGGGTTTCAGTCACTGCTGGCCCAGCTGATGGACGTCAGCGAGGAGTTCGCCGCGATGTGGGCGGAGCGGGACATCGAGGACGCCGGGCAGATCCGCAAGGAGCTGGAGCATCCGCTGGTCGGGCTGCTGGTCGTGGAGTCCACGGCGATGCGGGTGCCGGCCCGGCCCGACCTGACGATCGTGCTGCACACGGCGCTGGACGAGGCGAACACCGCGGCCAAGCTGGAGTGGCTGGCCTCGCCGGAGGGCCGCCGCGGGTCGATGTACCCCGTGGCCGGATAGCGGCCCCCGTGCTCCGTATGCTCGCCTCATGACCGACAGCAGCGCGCTTGACCCCGAGGACCGCAAGATCGTCACCCTGGCCCGTTCCGCGCGGGCCCGCAACGCCGTGCCCGAGGGGGCGGCCGTACGGGACGAGACCGGCCGTACGTACGTCGCGGGGACCGTCGATCTTCCGTCGCTGAAGCTGAGCGCGCTGCGCACGGCGGTCGCCATGGCGGTGGCCTCGGGTGCGAAGTCCCTGGAGGCGGCGGCCGTGGTGACCGAGGCCGGGGCGGCCGCGGACGAGGACCGGGCCGCGGTGGCGGACCTGGGCGGCCCGCAGACGCCGGTGCTGGTGGCCGGGCCGGACGGATCGGTTCGGAGCACGGTCACCGCGGGTTGAAAACCGGCCGCTTCAGAGTCGTCCGGAATTCGTCCTTGCCGTCTCTCCACCCCACGCGCATCAATGGAACCGGTAGTTCCGACGGGCCGTCAGATCCGAACCGCCACCCCCCACCCGGCGTACCGCACCACGCCGACCCGGCGGTCCGTCCGGACCTCTCCCCACCATCCCCACATGGCAATTCCCACATGGGAAGGGAGCCGGATCTCCATGAGAGCCAGACGAATCAGCACCGGTGCGGCAATGGCGGCGGGGGCCCTCGCGGCCGCCTCGCTCGCGTTCGCCCCCAGCGCCCTCGCCGTCACTCCGCAGTCGGCGACGATCACCGCCGACTGCGGCAGCTTCGGCGGCGGCGAGGCCACCCTCACGGCCACCCAGGACGGCACGTCGGCCACCATCACCCTCACGTCGTCCGCGATCACCGCGCCGATCGCCCTGTCGCAGGACTCGATCTCCTCCACGCTGACCATGGTCAAGGCGAGCGGCGGCACCACCGCGTTCACCGGCACCAAGAACCCGGCGATGGCGGCCGGCGATCCCGTCAGCGTCGGTCCGCTCAGCGGCACGGTGGCCTCCGGCGACAGCCTCGAGGCCAACGGCGGCTCGCTCCAGATGACCGTCTTCGGCATCACCATCACCTGCACGGCGACCGGGCCGCAGTCGCCCGGACCGTTCGTGTTCGACTGAACCGGCGCGACCGGCCGGCGCTGAACGGGCCTGTACGGACCGTCAGTTCCCGAACCTGTGGAACTGACGGTCCATCAGTTCAGTTCCGGCATCTCCATTGACTTCTCACGCGATCCACACATCAATGCCCCCAGTGAGCGCACCAGAGAGGGGGCACCACCATGGATCCGACCACCCGAAGACCAGACCGAAGACGCCGCTGGGCCGCGCTGCTCGGCGCGACCGCGCTCGCGGTCTCCGCGGGCGGCGCGCTGGCCTGTCCGGCGGGCGCCGCCACGAACGTGGACTTCGCCACGCACTGCATCCCGCCCGCCGTCGCCGGCATCCCGCCGATCGACGGCACCACCACCGCGACCGTCGCGGTGGACAACGCGAGCCCCAAGGTCGGCGACACCGTCACCGTCACCTACACCGTCGTCAAGCCCGCCGCCAGCAACCCCACCGCCATCGCCCTGCCGGCCGACATCATGACGCCCACCGGCAAGGTCACGCTCGGCGGTGCGCAGACCGGTGACGTCACCGTCGCCGGCCCCAAGAAGAACGACCCGGTGCCGGGCAACGGCGCCTTCCCGTCGTTCTCCATGACCGGCACCTTCAAGGTCACCGCGCCCGGCGCGATCACACTCTCGCCCGGCGACTACAACATCCACACCAGCTACATCCTCGAGCTGGACACCCCGTGCACGGTGACCAACCCGCCCGCACCGGTCTCCGAGACGGTCACCGCCACGGACGCCAACCCCGCCAACGACCGTGCCATCGCGCTGGGTTCGGCCTCGGGGAACGTGGGCGACGGCGTCACGGTCAGCGGCACCCACTTCACGCCCGGTGCCTCCGTCACGCTCGCCGGGCGCTCCGGGGACACCCAGACCGCGGACACCGCGACCGTCACCGCCGCCGCCGACGGCTCCTTCAGCGGCACGCTCGTCGTCAACGACACAACGACGACGGGTGTGGTGGCGTACGAGGGCAGCGCGTGGAGCGCCGCCAAGGGCGCCGGGCCCGCCGCCTACGTCGTCAACGACACCACCCCCGTCCCCGACGGGAGCCAGAAGCTGACGACGACGGTGAAGGCCGGCACGCTGTCCATGTCCCAGGCCGGGGACTCCGTCGCGCTGTCGGCGGTCGACTTCGGCAAGGGCGGGGCCTCGACCGGCGCCCTGAACTCCGTCACCGTCAAGGACTTCCGCGGCGGACCCGCGGGCTGGTCCCTGACCGGCAAGGTCACCGACTTCACCGGTCCCGGCGCCAAGATCGATGCCGGGAAGCTGAGTTGGAACCCCGCCTGCGCCACCAAGGCGGGCAGCCCGAGCACCTGCCGGGCCGGTTCGGCGGGCACGGTGGGCAGTTCGGGGGCGACCCTGGCGTCCACCCCCGACGGCACGCTCACCGGCGGCGAGTTCACCGCGGACGCGGGGCTCTCCCTGGACGTCCCGGCGTTCACGCCTCCGGGGTCGTACGCGGGCGTGCTCACCCTCACGCTCACCTGACCGCACGGGCGCCCGCACCCGCCCGTCCAACTCCTCGCTGTGGGGGGTCCGCACCCATGCGCAAGCTCCACGCCCTCGTCCTGGGCCTGTTCCTCGCCGCCTCCGCCGCCCTGGCCGGACCCGCCGCACCCGCGCACGCCGCCGACAACGGCAGCTGGTCGGTGTACCCGGCGTCCTCGCAGATCGCCGCGCGCCCGTACTTCTACCTCTCCGCCGATCCCGGCACGACCCTGCGCGACGAGGTGGTCGTCGCCAACAAGACCGGGAAGCCGCTGACCTTCCGGCTGTACGCGGCCGACGCCTACAACACCGCGCGGGACGGCGGGTTCGCCGTGAAGAGCGTGACCGAGAGGCAGCGGGGCGTCGGTGCGTGGGCGAAGCCGGCGAAGCCGCGGGTCACCGTCCGCGCGCACGGCGAGGTCACCGTGCCCTTCACGCTGCGCGTGCCCGAGGGGGCCGAACCCGGCGACCATCCGGGCGCGCTGGTGGCGCTGGAGTGGGGGAAGGCCGAACGGGGCAGCGGCTCACTGGCCCTCGGTGTGCGGCGGGCCGTCGGCGCCCGCGTCTACCTCCGCGTCAGCGGCCCGGCCGTCCCCGCGATCGCCGTCGAGAACGTCCACGTCGTCCACCACCAGCCCCTCGTGCCCGGCCTCGGCGACAGCACGGCGGCGATCTCCTACACCCTCCACAACACCGGCAACGTCACCCTGAACCCCGCGGTGGAGCTGCGCGCGCAGGGCCTGTTCGGCCGCACCCTGCTCTCCCGCGACCTGACCCGCATCCCTGCCGAACTGCTGCCCGGCCAGCGGGTGAAGCTCACCGAGCCATGGCGGGGCGCACCCCAACTCGACTGGGGCGAGGTGACGTTGACCGCGAGCGCGCCGCACACCCGGGAGTCGGCGAGCGCGTCGTTCTTCGCGCTGCCGTGGGTGGTGGCCGTGGTGCTGCTCGTGGTGGTGGCCGTCGGGACCGCCCTGGTGGTCAGAGGGCGTCGGGACCGCGTTCGCCCGTCCGAACCCGTACGACCGTCTCGACCGGCAGGGCCCACACCTTCCCGTCCCCGATCTTCCCCGTCTGCGCGGCCTTGACGATCGCGTCGATCACGGCGTCGGAGTCCGCGTCCTCGACCACGACCTCGATCCGCACCTTGGGGACCAGGTCGACCTGGTACTCGGCGCCGCGGTAGACCTCGGTGTGCCCGCGCTGCCGGCCGTATCCACTGGCCTCGGTCACGGTCAGGCCGTGCACACCGAGTTCCCGCAGCGCGGTCTTCACCTCGTCGAGGCGGTAGGGCTTGACGATCGCGGTGATGAGCTTCATGCCTGGCTCTTGACCTTCTGGGCGGAGGAGAGGACGGCGGACGAGACCGGGGCACCGTGGCCCAGGACGCCGTGATCGTATGCCGTCTCGGCGTGCACCGTAAGGTCCAGGCCCTTGTGCTCGTGCTCCTCGCTCGCCCGGAAGCCCATCGTCCTGTCGATGACCTTGCCGATGGCGTACGTGACCAAGAAGACGTACGCGGCCACGGCCACGACGCCGACCAGCTGCTTGCCCAGCTGGGTGAGCCCGCCGCCGTAGAGGAGGCCCTCGGGGCCACCGGTCATCGCCTTCTCCGCGAAGACGCCGATCAGCAGGGTGCCGATGACGCCGCCGACGAAGTGGACGCCGACCACGTCCAGGGAGTCGTCGTAGTTGAGCTTGAACTTCCAGCTCACGGCGTACGAGCAGACGACACCGGCGGCGAGGCCGACGACCAGCGCGCCGAGCAGCGAGACCGAGCCGCAGGACGGGGTGATCGCGACCAGGCCCGCGACCGCGCCGGACGCACCGCCCAGGGTGGTGGGGTGGCCGTCGCGCCTCTGCTCCACGAAGAGCCAGCCGAGCAGGCCCGTGCAGCCGGCCGCGAGGGTGTTGAGGAAGGCGGCCGCGGCGAGCCCGTTGGCGCCGAGGGCCGAGCCCGCGTTGAAGCCGAACCAGCCGAACCAGAGCAGGCCCGCGCCCAGCATCACCATGGGCAGGTTGTGCGGGCGCATGGCGTCCTTCTTGAAGCCGAGCCGCGGCCCGAGGACCAGGCAGAGCGCCAGGCCCGAGGCGCCGGAGGTGATCTCGACGGGCATGCCGCCGGCGAAGTCGAGCGCGCCGAGCCGGTCCAGCACCCAGCCGCCCGGGCCCCACACCCAGTGCGCGACGGGAACGTATACGAGCAGCGCCCAGACGGGCACGAAGACCAGCCAGGCGGAGAACTTCGCCCGGTCCGCGATCGCGCCGCTGACCAGCGCCGCCGTGATGATCGCGAAGGTGAGCTGGAAGGTCGCGAAGAGCAGGGTGGGGACGGTGCCGTGCACGCTGGACGGGCCGATCCCGGCCATCCCCGCGTGCTTCAGGCCGCCGATCAGGCCGCCGCCGGCGTCGTCGCCGAAGGACAGCGCGTAGCCGCCGGCCAGCCAGACCACCGTGACCAGGGCGATCGACACGAAGCTCATCATCAGCATGTTGAGGACGCTCTTCGTGCGGACCATGCCGCCGTAGAAGAGGGCCAGGCCCGGCGTCATCAGCAGGACCAGGGCGGTGGCGGCGAGCAGCCAGGCGGTGTCGCCGGTGTCGGCGTGCGGGGCGGCGAGGGTCACGGGCGTCTCCGTCGCGGTGGGGGCACGTCCCCTCGGGCGGGGGCTCGTCAGAGCGTCACCGCCGCGCGTTTCCGGTTGTGCACGGGTGTGTTTCGACGGTGTTTCGTTGCGTGAGGGTTTCGGAAAGCTCACCGCGGCGGGGGTGTGCGGGGCGTGGTACGGCGGTGCCTCGTGGATCAGGGAGAATGTTGGGTATGAGCGTTCGTACCCAGTCATCCGAAGCGTCCGGCGAGACCGTCCACCGGGCCGGCTTCGCCTGCTTCGTCGGCCGCCCCAACGCGGGCAAGTCCACCCTCACGAATGCTCTGGTCGGGCAGAAGGTGGCGATCACCGCCAACCAGCCGCAGACGACGCGGCACACCGTGCGGGGCATCGTGCACCGGGAGGACGCCCAGCTGATCCTGGTCGACACCCCGGGGCTGCACAAGCCGCGGACGCTGCTGGGCGAGCGGCTGAACGACGTGGTGCGCACGACCTGGGCGGAGGTCGACATCATCGGCTTCTGCCTGCCGGCGAACGAGAAGATCGGCCCCGGTGACCGGTTCATCGCCAAGGAGCTGGCGGGGATCAAGAAGTCCCCGAAGGTCGCGATCGTCACCAAGACCGACCTCGTCGACTCCAAGGCCCTCGCCGAGCAGCTGATCGCGATCGACCAGCTGGGCAAGGAGCTCGGGATCGAGTGGGCGGAGATCGTGCCGGTGTCGGCCGTCGGGGACAAGCAGGTGAACCTGCTCGCCGACCTGCTGATCCCGCTGCTTCCCGAGGGCCCGGCGCTCTACCCCGAGGGCGACCTGACCGACGAGCCCGAGCAGGTCATGGTGGCCGAGCTGATCCGGGAGGCGGCGCTGGAGGGTGTCCGCGACGAGCTGCCGCACTCCATCGCGGTGGTCGTCGAGGAGATGCTGCCGCGCGAGGACCGGCCCGCGGACAAGCCGCTGCTGGACATCCACGCCTACCTCTACATCGAGCGGTCCAGCCAGAAGGGCATCGTCATCGGCCCCAAGGGCAAGCGGCTCAAGGACGTCGGGATCAAGTCCCGCAAGCAGATCGAGGCCCTGCTGGGCACCCCGGTCTTCCTGGACCTGCACGTGAAGGTGGCCAAGGACTGGCAGCGCGACCCGAAGCAGCTACGGCGTCTCGGCTTCTGACGGGGTCAGGTCCTGCAGGCCCACCACGCGCAGCAGCTGCAGGCGCTCGTAGGACTCGGTGCCCGGGCGGGCGGTGTGGACGACCAGCTGCTGGTTGTGGTCGGAGTTGACCAGGACCTCGCAGTCGAGTTCCAGGACGCCGACCATCGGGTGCCGGAAGCGCTTGGTCGAGGCGCGCCGTACGGCGACCTCGTGCTCGTCCCAGAGGCGGGCGAACTCCTCGCTGCCGGCGCGTAGTTCGGCGACGAGCGCGGCGGGCTCCGGGTCCGTGGGGCGGGCCGCCGCCACCGCGCGGAGGCTCGCCACCTGCTCGCGGGCGCGCTCCGGGCGGTCCTCGGACGGGAAGAGCGCCTGGGCGGAGGGGTCCAGGAAGAACCGCCGCAGCATGTTGCGCTCGCGCGGCGGACGGGCCAGCAGGTCCCCGCTCAGCGCCCGCGACATCGCGTTCTGCGCCAGGACCTCGCCGCAGTCGGTCACCACCAGCGCCGGGCAGTCGTGCAGCCGGTCCAGCACCAGCAGCAGCCCCGGGCGCACATGCGTGCTCGTCGCCTCCCGGCGGGGCGGCTCCTCACCGGTCAGGTGGAAGAGGTGGTCGCGCTCGTCCTCGGTCAGGCGCAGCGCGCGGGCCAGCGCGGTGAGCATCTGGCGGGAGGGGCGCGGGCCCCGGGACTGCTCCAGGCGCGTGTAGTAGTCCACGGACATGCCGGCCAGCTGGGCCACCTCCTCGCGGCGCAGCCCCGGCGTTCGGCGCCGTGCACCGGCCGTGAGGCCCACGTCGGAGGGGTCCAGGCGGGCGCGGCCGCGGCGCAGGAAGTCGGCGAGTTCGGCTCGGTTCACCCCTCCAGGGTGCGGGAGCGCGGCCGGCTTATCCAGGGAGTGCCGATCCCCTGATGAGGAGGTCTCTCCCGGTCGCCGTCGCATCGGCCGAGGCTGGTCACCGACGACGGACGAACGAGTGCGTGAGGAGCACATCATGCTGACGTTGGTGACCGGGACGACGGGACAGGTCGGGCGGCGCTTCGTGCCGAGGCTGCTGGCGCAGCGGGAGCCGGGGGAGCAGGTCCGGGCCCTGGTGCGGGACGCGGCCCGCGGCGAGCGGTTCGCGGAGCTGGGCGCCCAGGTGGCCGTGGGGGACATGCGCGAGGAGGAGACGCTCGGCAAGGCGCTCGCCGGGGTGGACGCCGTCGTGAACGTCGCCGCCTCCTTCCGCGGGGTGCCCGACGAGGAGGCGTGGGCCGTCAACCGGGACGCGGCGGTGGCGCTGGGACGGGCCGCGCAGAGTGCCGGCGTGCAGCGGTTCGTGCAGGTCAGCACGGGCAACGTGTACGGCACCGGCCGGGGCCGCCCGCTGACCGAACGGGACGAGAGCCGACCCGGCGGCGAGATGTGGGGCGCCTACCCCGAGTCCAAGGCCGAGGCCGAGCGCGAACTGCTCGCGATGGAGGGCCTGAACGTGCGGATCGGACGGCTCCCCTTCGTCTACGGCGAGGGCGACCCGCACCTCGCCAACGTCATGCACTGGGCGCCGAAGTGGGCCCCGCACCAGCGCCTGCAGATGGCCCACCACGCGGACGTAGCCCAGGGCCTGATGCGGCTGCTGTACGCGCCGGGCATCGACGGCCGGATCTACAACATCGCCGACGACGCCCCCGTCACGACGGTCGAGCTGTACGGGCTCAACGGCGTGGAGGTGCCCGCCGCGCTGTACGAGAACACGGACCCCGACCCGTGGCACGGGATCATGTCCAACGGACGGATCCGCCGCGAGCTCGGTTTCCGGCCCATCTACCCGAGCGTGTGGACGGCCCGGGACGCCGGCGCCCTGTAGCCGGGGCGGGCGTCACTCCACGCCCCTGATCCGCCCGACCAGCACCGCCCCCGCCAGACCGATCACGGCCGCCACCAGGTACAGCACCCGGTAGCCGCCCAGGTACGTCACGATCGGCGCGGCGAGGGCGGGCGCCGCGACCTGCGGCAGGGCGTTGGCGACGTTGATCACGCCCAGGTCCTTGCCGCGGTCCAGCGCCTTCGGCAGGACGTCCGTCATCAGCGCGAAGTCGACCGAGGTGAACACCCCGAAGCCGACGCCGAGGACGGCCGCGGCGACGATCGCGCCGGACCAGGTCTGCCACCCCGCCAGGGCCGCCGTCGCCACCGCCATCAGCACCCCGGACCAGATCACGAACGGCTTGCGGCGTCCCGAGCGGTCCGACCACACGCCGCCCACGACGACCGTGGCGAGCAGCGTCACGCCGTTCACGGCGGTCAGGATCAGCACGCCCTCGTCGGGATCGCCGTAGTGGAGGCGGTCGCGCAGGTAGTACAGCAGGTACAGCAGGACGAGCGCGTTGCTGAGGTTGATCAGGAAGCGGGTCAGCCAGGCCCAGCCCAGGTCCGGATACCGGCGCGGACTCAGCCAGAACCCGGCCAGGAAGCCCCGCCACGACCAGGCGGGCCGGTCCGCCGCCGCCAGCCGCAGGTCCTCGTACCGCACGACGTACGGCAGCACGCCCACCACCGTGAACACCGCGCACGCCGCGTACCCGGCGCCGATGCCCCCGGCCACCGTCGCGAGCCCCGTCCCGCCGACCACCCCGAGGATCTGGGCCGCCCCCAACCAGCCGCCCACCGAGCCCCGTTGGAGCCGCGGCACCCGGTCCGGCACCGCCGCCGTCACCGCCGCGAACGCCGCGTTCAGGGTCAGCTGGACCAGGCACCAGCCCGCCGCCATCGTCCACACGCCGCCCGCGCCCGCGAGCAGCAGCAGCGACAGGGCGCCGCCCGCCGCGCCGGTCACGATCCACGGCGTACGGCGGCCCCGGCGCGAGGTGGTCCGGTCGGAGAGCGCGCCGAAGACGGGGTTGGCGACCAGCGACACCGCCGCGCCCGCGCCCGTCACCCAGGCCAGCATCGTCTCCTTGGACATACCGGAGCCCGGCGCGAAGTCCTTCGCCTGGGAGGCCAGCAGGATCTGCAGCGGGCCGTACCAGCCCACCCAGATCGCCCCGTTGGCGAGCGAGAGCGAGGCCGTCCAGCCCCGCCCCACCCGCCGGGACGGCTCGGTGAGCGCCGCCGGCGCCTGCCGCTCCAGGGAGGTCATCTCTGCGCCCGCAGCACGCCCCGCAGCCAGTCGTACGACGCCTTCGGCGTGCGCTTCTGCGTCGCGTAGTCCACGTGTACGAGCCCGAACCGGCGCTCGTACCCCTCCGCCCACTCGAAGTTGTCCAGCAGCGACCACACGAAGTACCCGCGCACGTCCACGCCCGCCTCCGACGCCCGGTGCAGCGCACGCAGATGGCCGTCCAGGTACGCGATCCGGTCCTGGTCGTCGATGCCCTCGTAGCTGCAGCCGTTCTCCGTGATGACGACGGGAGGGAGCCGGTCGCCGTAGCGGTCGCGGAAGCCGGTGAGCAGCTCCGTCAGCCCCTCGGGCACCACCGGCCAGCCGAAGTCCGTCACCGGCACGCCCTCGATCTGCCGGACCGAGAAGGGGAGTTCGGCCGGGATGGTGAGGCCGCCGAAGTCGATGTCCGCGCCCTGCGGGGCGCCCACCCGGGTCGGCGCGTAGTAGTTGACGCCGTACCAGTCGATCGGCTCCGCGATGACCTTCAGATCGGACTCGACGTCGCCGGGCATCAACTCGCCCAGCCCGTCCGGATACTGACCGAGCAGCAGGGGATCGGCGAACAGGCGGTTGAGCAGCAGGTCGTAGAAGCCCGCCGCCTCCACGTCCGCCTGGTCCTCGGAGGCCGGCCAGGTCGGGCCGTGCGAGTTGGCGATCCCGATGTCCGTGGCGCCGGCCGCGCGCAGGGCCCGTACCGCCAGGCCGTGGGCGAGCAGCTGGTGGTGGGCGACCGGGAGCGCGTCGAACATCAGGTGCTTGCCCGGCGCGTGCGCGCCCAGCGCATGACCCAACAGGGTGTGTTCCGCGGGCTCGTTGAGGGTGATCCACTTCTGCACCCGGTCGCCGAGCCGCTCGGCCACCACCGACACGTACTCCGCGAACCGAGCCGCCGTGTCCCGCTCCAGCCAGTCCAGCGCGGCCGGCAGGTCCCAGTGGAAGAGGGTCGGCACGGGCCGCACGCCCGCCGCGCACAGCTCGTCGACGAGCCGGTCGTAGAAGTCCAGGCCGCCCTCGGAGCGCACCCGCGGCCAGGAGACCGAGAAGCGGTACGCGTCCACGCCGAGGCCGGCCAGCAGTGCCACGTCCTCGCGGTAGCGGTGGTAGTGGTCGCAGGCCACCTCCGCCGTGGAGCCGTCCTTCACCCGGCCCGGCTCGGCGGTGAAGACGTCCCACACGGACGCCTCGCGCCGGTCCACCGCCCCCTCGATCTGATGGGCCGAGGTCGACACGCCCCACAGGAATCCGGCCGGGAAACGGGGCATCGGGTTCGCCGTATCGAACGGTTCAGTCGCCATGCGCGGATCATCCGTACCCCCGGTAACGGAAGTCAACGCCCGCGCATGGACGACCTGTTACGAGCTCAGGCTCCCTCCTTCAGCACCCGGGAGATCAGCATCCGCTGCTCCTCGGTGAGCTGGGGATCCGCGGCGTAGAACGTCCTGCCGTCCACGGTGATCTCGTAGCTGAACCCGTCCGGGACGCCGGCGGGCGCTTTGCTGTGCCCGCCGGCCACGGCCTGCTCGGCCAGAGCGTGCCACTCCCCGGCGTCGGGCCGCGTGGAGGTGTCCACCTCGGCCTGCCGCTCGATGCCCGCGAATCCACCCGTGCGCCGTACTCGAATACGCATGGGTCCGTGTCTAGTACGGAACTACGTGGTCCGCACCCCGACCTGCTCCCACGCCTTCAGGACGGCCTGAAGTTCCTCCCCCTCGCTGAAGCGGGCCTTGGCCGCCGCGACCGTGAGGTTCGCGAAGTCCACGAACAGGGCGTCCTTCTTCAGCTCGCCGCCGGTCAGGACGTCGTACCAGACCTGTCCCGCCTTCTCCCAGGCGTTGCCGCCGAGCGCGTTCGCGACCAGGTAGAAGGCGTGGTTGGGGATGCCCGAGTTGATGTGGACGCCGCCGTTGTCGCGGCCGGTGCGCACGAAGTCGTCCATGGTCGCCGGCTGCGGGTCCTTGCCGAGGACGTCGTCGTCGTACGCCGTGCCCGGCGCCTTCATGGAGCGCAGCGCCTTGCCGGTGACGCGCGGGGCGAGCAGGCCCGCGCCGATCAGCCAGTCGGCCTCGGCGGCGGTCTGGCCGAGCGTGTACTGCTTGATCAGCGAGCCGAAGACGTCGGACAGCGACTCGTTCAGGGCGCCGGGCTGGCCGAAGTACGTGAGGTTGGCCGTGTACTGCGTGACGCCGTGGGTGAGTTCGTGGCCGATGACGTCGATCGGGATGGTGAAGTCGAGGAAGATCTCGCCGTCACCGTCGCCGAACACCATCTGCTCGCCGTTCCAGAAGGCGTTGTTGTAGTCGTTGTCGAAGTGGACCGTCGCGTCGAGCGGCAGGCCGTTTCCGTCGATCGACTGGCGCTCGTACGCCTTCAGATAGAGCTCGAAGGTGGCGCCGAGGCCCGCGTAGGCGCGGTTGACGGTGGCGTCCTTGCCCGGGGCCGAGCCCTCCGAGCGGACCTTCCTCCCCGGCAGGTCCGTGTGGTGGCGGGCGTCGTAGATCGTGCGGTGCGGCTGGTCGGTCGCCGCGCCGGCGGGCGGGGCGACGGTCGGAGCGCCGATGACCGTGGTCAGCCGGCGGTGGGTGCGCTCGTAGGCGTCGCGCTCGAGTGTCTTGCGCGCGCTCGCCGAGAGTGCCGAGTCCTCGTGCTGGGCCAGCTTGTCGAGGATGTGCGGAGGTACGACGGTGCAGAAGACGGGCTCGAAGCCCCCGTTGGTCTTCGTCATGCCCGGAACCATTGCACTGAGTTATGCCGGTGTCACTACCCGCAACCATGATTGGTGAAATATCGGGACAGCGCTCCGTACGCTCCGTGACGAAGTGGTATGGCGCACGTTTTGCCCCATTTGCTGCCCGGGTCCCGCATACTGATACGGCGCCCCGCATCCGGAGGGGCTCGGCTAGCATGCGGAGCATCATGCGTTTCGGGCTGCTTCTTCTTAGCTGCCGCGGCGAGGGCCTGTAGTCCAGGTCGACTCCCTCCCCGCGGTGCTTCGCGTTGCGTCGTCGGCCGTCCTTCGGACACCTCGAGGAGCCCCGCAATCATGGCGAACCGCCAGCAGCCCAGCACCATGCCGATCCACAAGTACGGCCGCTACGAGCAGGTCGACATCCCGGACCGCACCTGGCCGAACCAGCGGATCACCGTCGCCCCCCGCTGGCTCTCCACGGACCTGCGTGACGGCAACCAGGCCCTGATCGACCCGATGTCGCCCGAGCGCAAGCGCCGGATGTTCGACCAGCTGGTCAAGATGGGCTACAAGGAGATCGAGGTCGGCTTCCCCGCCTCCGGCCAGACCGACTTCGACTTCGTCCGCTCGATCATCGAGGACGAGGGCGCCATCCCGGACGACGTCACCATCTCCGTACTGACCCAGGCCCGCGAGGACCTGATCGAGCGGACCGTGGAGTCGCTGAAGGGTGCCCGGCGGGCCAACGTGCACCTGTACAACGCCACCGCGCCGGTCTTCCGCCGGGTCGTCTTCCGCGGCTCCAAGGACGACATCAAGCAGATCGCCGTCGACGGCACCCGCCTGGTGATGGAGTACGCCGAGAAGCTGCTGGGCCCCGAGACCGAGTTCGGCTACCAGTACAGCCCGGAGATCTTCACCGACACCGAGCTGGACTTCGCGCTGGAGGTCTGCGAGGCGGTGATGGACGTCTACCAGCCCGGCCCGGGCCGCGAGATCATCCTCAACCTGCCCGCCACGGTGGAGCGTTCGACGCCCTCCACGCACGCGGACCGCTTCGAGTGGATGCACCGCAACCTGTCGCGCCGCGAGCACGTCGTGCTGTCGGTCCACCCGCACAACGACCGCGGCACCGCCGTCGCCGCCGCCGAGCTGGCCGTGATGGCCGGCGCCGACCGCGTCGAGGGCTGCCTGTTCGGGCAGGGCGAGCGCACCGGCAACGTCGACCTGGTCACCCTGGGCATGAACCTGTTCTCGCAGGGCGTCGACCCGCAGATCGACTTCTCCGACATCGACGAGATCCGCCGCGTGTGGGAGTACTGCAACCAGATGGAGGTCCACCCCCGCCACCCGTACGTGGGCGACCTGGTCTACACGTCCTTCTCCGGCTCCCACCAGGACGCCATCAAGAAGGGCTTCGACGCGATGGAGGCCGACGCGGCCGCCAAGGGCGTCACCGTCGACGACATCGAGTGGGCCGTCCCGTACCTGCCGATCGACCCCAAGGACGTCGGCCGCTCCTACGAGGCCGTCATCCGCGTCAACTCGCAGTCCGGCAAGGGCGGTGTCGCCTACGTCCTGAAGAACGACCACAAGCTGGACCTGCCGCGCCGGATGCAGATCGAGTTCTCGAAGCTGATCCAGGCGAAGACGGACGCCGAGGGCGGCGAGATCACCGGCGCCGACATCTGGTCGGTCTTCCAGGACGAGTACCTGCCGAACCCCGAGAACCCCTGGGGTCGTATCCAGGTCAAGAACGGCCAGTCGACCACCGACACCGACGGGGTGGACACCCTGAAGGTGGAGGCCACCGTCGACGGCACCGACACCGTCCTGACCGGCTCCGGCAACGGTCCGATCTCGGCCTTCTTCGACGCCCTGCAGTCCATCGGCATCGACGTGCGGCTGCTGGACTACCAGGAGCACACGATGAGCGAGGGCGCGTCCGCGCAGGCCGCCTCGTACATCGAGTGCGCGATCGACGGCAAGGTTCTGTGGGGCATCGGGATCGATGCGAACACGACGCGTGCGTCGCTGAAGGCGGTCGTCTCCGCGGTCAACCGAGCCACCCGCTAACCCTTCCACCGGGCCTTTTCGGCGCCCCGACCGCTGTGCACGGGGGGCGGGGGGTCGTCGGTTTTCTGGCACCTTTTCCTTGAGGTCCCCGGAAAAGCTTTTCCGCGGTGACTGCCCCTGCTCCACAATTTGGTTCACCCCC
>NZ_JBHVGU010000021.1:0-86231 GCF_042800575.1 Streptomyces sp. NPDC057616 | reverse complement strand
AGGGGGGTCGTCTCGGTGGCAAACGGAACCACCTGCGAACCCTTCCGCAGGGCCTTTTTGGCGCCCCGACGGCGGTGCACGGTGGTGGGGGCGCCGTCGTTTATCGGCCATCTGTTCGTGGAGGTCACGGAAAGGTCTCGTCCGGGGTACTGACTATGACTCAACGATGTGGCTAACATCACGCCAGCGCGGCGATGGGGCCGCGGGGTGAGGAGGTGCGACGTGCTGCCAGTACGGGGACGAAACGGCCAAGCCGCCAGGCCTGCGCGTTTGCTGGGCACCCGCACCGCGTGGACGCCCGTCGGCGACGGCGAGTTCTTCTGCCCCGGGTGCGGCGGCGATCGCAACTACCAGCGCCTGACGGGTCACCGTCGCTTCATCGTCCTGGGCGTGCCCGTGCTGCCGCGCGGCGAGACCGCGCCGGTCGTCGAATGCGCCTCCTGCCGTCGGCACTTCGGCACCGAGGCCCTCGACCACCCCACCACCACCCGCTTCTCCGCGATGCTCCGCGACGCCGTGCACACGGTCGCCCTGGCGGTGCTGACCGCGGGCGGCACCTGCGCGCGCACCGCGCTGCAGACCGCCGCCGGCACGGTCCGCGCGGCCGGCTTCGACGACTGCACCGAGGACCAGCTCAGCGCCCTCGTCGACGCGCTGGCCGCGGACACCGGCCGGGTCTACGGCGAGCCCTGCGGCGCCGGACTCGCCATAGAGCTGCACGAGGCACTGGACCCGCTCGCCCCGCACCTGGCCGCCGTCGGCCGCGAGTCGATCCTCCTCCAGGGCGCCCATATCGCCCTCGCCGACGGCCCCTACACACCCGCCGAGCGCGACGTCCTCAGCACGGTGGGCGCGGCCCTGACGATCTGCACGGACGACGTGACCCGCCTGCTGGCTGCAGCCCGTACGCCGTCCTGAGCCGGGCGCGGACGCCGCTGCATCGCCGTAGCCGACGGTCGGTACATGCCCGCCCGGCGCGACGTCCTGGGCACGGTGGGCGCGGCCCTGACGATCTGCACGGACGACGTGACCCGCCTGCCGGCTGCAGCGCGTACGCCGTCCTGAGCCGGGGCGCGGTCGCCGTCGCCGGCGGCCTGCCGTGGACCGAGTGTGTACGCCGTGCCGTTACTCCCTGGGGAGTAATCCCGCCGGCAGGCCGACCGTCGCAGTATCGCGTAACTCGGCCGCGCGCCCGACGAAGGTGTTCCCGGGGGCCGGGAGTCTGGAGACGACCCAGACATCCCGACCGGAGGGAGGCCCGTCCATGGGGGCCGCAAGGACGCGAACAGGGGGCCGGCGTGCCGTGCCCTGGGTGGTGCTCGGGCTGTGGCTCGCGGCGCTCGTGCTCGTCGGACCGTTCGCCGGGAAGTTCGGCGACGTGCAGCAGAACCGGTCCGTCGACTATCTCCCCGACAGTGCCGACTCCACCCAAGTGGCCCGCATCCAGGACGAGTTGCCGGGCGGCCAGGCCACCGACCTGGTGCTCGTCTACCACCGCGACGGCGGCCTCACCGCCGCCGACCGGCAGAAGGCGGGAGCGCAGGTCGCCGAGGTCGGGGCGAAGTACCGGCTGACCGGGACCCCGAAGGCCGTCCCGTCACGCGACGGCGCCACCCTCATGTACCCGGTCTCCAGCACCGAGCCCGGCCAGGACGACAAGGCGCGGGACGCCTTCGTCGACGGCGTCCGGGACATCGCGAACGGCGGTGCGGGACTCAGCGCCGAGGTCGGCGGACCCGGCGGTCTGAACACCGACATGAGCAAGGTGTTCGGCTCGATCGACGGCACCCTGCTCTACGCCACCCTCGGCGTCGTCACCGCCCTGCTGATCCTGATCTACCGCAGCCCCTTCCTGTGGCTCGTGCCCCTCGCCTGCGCCGGTGTCGCCGCCGGCATGGCGATGGCCGCCGCCTACGGCCTCCACGAGGGCTTCGGCGTCACCATCACCGGCCAGAGCGGCGGCGTCATGACGGTCCTCGTGCTCGGCGCGGGCACCGACTACGCCCTGCTGCTCATCTCCCGCTACCGCGAGGAGCTACGGCGCCACGAGCGCCCGTACGACGCCATGCGCGCCGCACTGAAGGGCTGCGGCCCGGCCGTCCTCGCCTCCTCCGGCACCGTCGCCGCCGGCCTGCTGTGCCTGCTCGCCGCCGACCTCAACAGCAGCAGCGGCATGGGCCCGGTCGGCATGGTGGGCGTGCTCGCCGCGCTCGTCGCGATGCTCACCCTGCTGCCCGCCCTGCTGGTCCTCCTCGGCCGCCGCGTCTTCTGGCCGATGATCCCGGCGTTCGGCAGCACCCCGAAGGCGCGCCGCTCGCTGTTCGCGGCGATGGGCAGCTCCGCCACCCGCCGCCCGGCCGCCGTGCTCACCCTCGGCGCCGTCCTGCTCGGCGCGCTCGCCCTGGGCGTGCTCAGCCTGCCCGGCACGCTCAAGCAGGAGGACTCCTTCACCGAGAAGCCCGAGTCGATCTCCGCGACCCAGACCCTCGCCCACGCCTTCCCGGGGCGCAGCAGCCAGCCGATCACCGTCATCGCCCCCACCGCGAAGGCCGGCGCCGTGCTGGACAAGGCCCGTACGACCGAGGGGGTCGCGCAGGCGGCGCCCGGGCGCAGCGGCTCCGGCTGGACGGAGATCTCCGTCTTCGCCACCGCCGCCCCCGAGTCGCCGGGCGAGACGAGGACCATCGAGGCGCTGCGCGGCGGGCTCGACGACACCTACGGCACCTACGTCGGCGGCCCCAGCGCCCAGCAGCTCGACCTGGCCGACAGCCAGACCCGGGACCGCGAGGTGGTCGTGCCGCTCGTGCTCGCCGCCGTGTTCGTGATCCTCGTAGGACTGCTGCGCAGCCTCGTGGCGCCGCTGATGCTGCTCGTCGCGGTGGTCGCGGTGTGGGGCGCGGCGCTCGGCATAGGCGGGCTGGTGTTCGGGCCCGTGCTCGGCTTCGGCGGCACCGACTCCGGGCTCGGCCTGCTGTCCTTCGTCTTCCTGGTGGCCCTAGGCGTCGACTACGGCATCTTCCTCATGCACCGCATGCGCGAGGAGTCCCTGGCGGGCGCCGAACCGCAGACCGCGGCGCTGACCGCGCTGCGCACCACCGGCGGGGTCATCGCCTCCGCGGGCGTCGTGCTGGCCGCGACCTTCGCCGTGCTGACCACGCTGCCGCTGGTGGGGCTGGTCGAGCTCGGCTTCGTGATCGCGGTGGGCGTGCTGCTGGACACCTTCCTGGTGCGGACGTACCTGGTGACGACGGCGAGCGTGCTGCTGGGCCGCAAGGTGTGGTGGCCGGGCCGGCTGTCGCGGGCGCCGGAACCGGTACGGTCCGAGCGGCAGCCGGAGCCGGTGTGAAACACGGAAGATGAACCTCGTGCAGGAGAAGACGACAGCGGGGCGGCCCCGCCTCGGCGAACGCATCATGACGGTGCTCAACCGGGACCCGCGGACCGCCCCCCACGGCACCCGCAACGACGCGATCCTCGCGGCGGTCCTCGCCGCGGTGGCCGTGTGCGTGGCGCTCTCCACCGACCCGGCTCGCCGCCCCGACGCGCTCGGCTGGACGCTGCTGCTCGCCGCCCACGTGCCCCTCGTGTGGCGGCGGCGGCGCCCGCTGCTGGTGCTCGCCGCCGGCGTGGTCCTGCTGATGCCCTACCACGCGATGGACAACAACCACGGCGCCTCGACCCCGGCCACCGTCGTCGCGCTCTACACGGTCGCCGTCACCGGCCGCCCGCTGCGCACGATCCTGACCGGCATCACCGTCCTCGCCATCGCGTTCACCGTGATGCTCACCGTGAGCACCCATCAGGCCGTGGAACTGCTGCGGATCTCCGGCTGGGTGATCGCCGTGCTCTTCTTCGGCGTCGACGTCCGCTACTACCGCCAGTACGTCGCCGGCATCGTGGAACGCGCCGAACGCGCCGAGCGCACCCGCGAGGAGGAGGCCCGCCGCAGGGTCGCCGAGGAGCGGCTGCGCATCGCCCGCGATCTGCACGACCTGCTCGCCCACACCATCACCCTCATCGGCGTGCGCACGTCCGTCGCCGCGCACGTCCTGGCCGCCGACCCCGAGCGCCTCGACCGCGAGACGATCGCCAAGGCGCTGGAGGAGATCGCGGAGACCTGCCGCACCGCACGCGGCGAACTGCGCACCACCCTGGAGGTGCTGCGCGCCGCCGAGCACGGCGAGGGCCGCGGCCCGCTGCCCGGCCTCGACGGCCTGCCCGACCTGGTGGAGGCGGCCCGGCTCGCGGGCGCGCGCGTCGAGCAGTCGGTACGGGTGCGGCAGGCGCCCCCCGCCGTCGGCGCCGCCGCCTACCGGATCGTGCAGGAGGCGCTGACCAACGCGGTACGGCACGCGGGGCCCGAACCCGCCGTACAGGTCGAGCTGTACGAGCGGGACGGCGCCCTGCGCCTGTCCGTCACCGACGACGGCACCGGGCCCATCCCCGGCGACACGCCCGGCTTCGGGCTGGTGGGGATGCGGGAGAGGGCCCGCAGCGTGGGTGGCACACTCGACGCCGGACCGCGGGCGCAGGGCGGTTTCGAGGTCAGTGCCGTACTGCCGCTGACGACCGCTGTGGAGGGGACCCGATGACGATCCGCGTGCTGCTCGCCGACGACCAGACGCTGGTGCGGGCCGCGTTCGCCATGCTGGTCGAGTCGGCGCGGGACATGGACGTCGTCGGGCAGGCCGGCACCGGCCGGGAGGCGGTGGCCCTGGCCCGTGGCGAGCGCCCCGACCTGGTGGTGATGGACCTGCGGATGCCGGACCTGGACGGCATCGAGGCCACCCGTCTCATCGCCGCCGACGAGGATCTGGCGGGGGTGCGGGTGCTGGTCCTCACCACCTACGACACCGACGAGAACATCGTCGAGGCGTTGCGCGCGGGCGCCTCCGGGTTCCTCGTCAAGGACACCCGTCCGGCCGAACTCCTCGACGCCATCCGCACGGTGGCCGCGGGGGAGGCGCTGCTCTCCCCGGGCCCCACGGGGCGGCTGATCGAGCGGTTCCTGCGCAGCCCGTCGGCGCCCGCGACGGGCGGGCCGGAGTGCCTCTCCGACCGGGAGCGGGAGGTGCTGACCCTGCTGGCGCGCGGGCTCAACAACACCGAGATCGCCGAGGCGTTGGGGCTCAGCCCGCTGACGGCGAAGACCCATGTCAGCCGGATCATGGGGAAGCTGGGGGCGCGGGACCGGGCGCAGCTCGTCATCGTCGCCTACGAGTCGGGACTGGTGACTCCGGGAACGATCTGACGGTGACCTTCCTGAGCCGCACCCTCCTCGCCGCCACCGTGCTCCTCACGCCGCTCACCGCCCTCGCCCCCGCCTCCGCCGCCACGGGCTGCACCTCGTCCCTGCCGTACGCGTCGGGCCGCGACGGCTACGACACCTTCCGCATCCCGGCGGCGATCACCACGGGCCGGGGCACCGTCCTCGCCTTCGCCGAGGGGCGCCACAACGGCGCCGGGGACACCGGCCACATCGACGTCGTCCTGCGCCGCTCCGGCGACGGCGGCTGCACCTGGGGCCCGCTGCAGATGGTGGCCGCGGGCGACGGCGACACCCGGGGCAACCCCGCGCCCGTCGTCGACCCGCGCACCGGCGACGTCGTCCTCGTCACGTCCTACAACAGCGGTGCCGTCACCGAGGCGCAGATCATGCGGGGCGAGGTCACGCCGGAGCAGGGCAGACGGGTCTTCGTGCAGCGCAGCCGGGACGACGGGCGGCACTTCACGGCGCCGCGCGACATCACCGGCGAGGTGAAGCCGGCGGGCTGGCGCTGGTACGCGACGGGACCGGGCCACGCGCTCGCGCTGACCCGCGGCCGGCACGCGGGGCGCCTGGTCGTGCCCGCCAACCACTCCGCGGCCCCGCCCGCCGGTTCCCCCGACACCGGCCAGGAGGCCAGGTACTACGGCGCCCACGCCCTCCTGAGCGACGACGGCGGCCGCACCTGGCGGCTGGGCTTCGTCGACGACTCCTACGACGGCGTGGACAACGCCAACGAGTCCACGGCCGCCCAACTCCCCGACGGCAGGCTGTACTTCAGTTCCCGCGACCAGAACGGCACGAGCCCCGGCAACCGCCTCGACACGTACTCGAGCGACGGCGGCGCGAGCCTGGACCGCCCCTACGAGGTGCAGCCCACGCTGGACGACGTCCCGGTGGTCGAGGGCAGCGTCCTCCAACTGCGGGGTATCGACGCGCCGTTGCTCTTCTCCGGCCCGTCCGTGCCGACCGCCCGCCGGGCGATGGCGATCTGGCGCAGCACGGACGGCGGCGCGACCTTCACCAAGGCCCTGACGCTCTCGCAGCAGCCCGCCGCCTACTCCGACCTGGTGCAGGTCGGCCACCGCACAGCCGGAATCCTCTACGAGACGGGGACGACCGGCGGGACGTACGACACGATCGAGTTCCGGCGGCTGCCGGCCGACGGCCTCGGCTCCTAGGGGGGCCCGACACCTAGAGCAGACCCGCCCCGGCGAGGAACTTGCCGACCTGCTCGACCTCCTCCGGCGACAGCGGCACCTGGGGTTCCGCGGTCGCCGGGCAGTCGATGACACCGCGCAGGTGCAGGGCCGCCTTGAAGGCGCCCAGGGCCGACGAGCCGCCGCCCATCCGGGCCGGGTCGCCGACGCCGACCAGCCCGAACAGGGCGCACAGGCGCTCCTGTTCGTCGCGGGCCCGCTCCCGGTCCCCGGCGCGGCAGAGGCGGTCGAGGCGGACGTAGCCGTGCGGGTCGACGTTGGCGAGACCGGGGACCGCGCCGTGGGCGCCCAGCGCGAGGGCCGCGTCGACGAGCAGTTCCGAACCCGTCAGGACGCTGAAGCCGGAGAGGTGGCGCGCCTTGGTGACGACCTCGCGGAAGGCGGCCAGGTCGCCGCTGGAGTCCTTCAGGCCCGCGAGCACGCCGTCGGCGGCCAGGTCGAGGACGACGTCCGGCGGCAGCTTGGTGTGCACGGCGACCGGGATGTCGTAGGCGATCACCGGCACCGGCGACGCGGCCGCGATCAGACGGAAGTGGCGGGCGATCTCGGCGGGATGGGTGCGGGCGTAGAAGGGAGCCGTGACCACGACCGCGTCCGCGCCCGCCGCCGTCACCGACGCCACGTGGTCCAGCACCCTCGGCGTCGTCATGTCGATCGCGCCGGCCAGCACCGGCACCCGGCCGCCCGCATGACCGGTCACCGCCTCCACCACCAGCCGGCGCTGCGCGTCGCGCAGATACGCCGCCTCCGACGAGGAGCCCAGCACGAACAGCCCGTGCACTCCGCCGGCCAGCAGGTGGTCGACCAGCCTGAGCAGGGAGGGGACGTCCACCTCGCGGTCCGGTGTCAGGGGCGTGCAGACGGGCGGGACGACACCGGTGAGCGGGGCGGGAAACGTCATGAGGGCTCCGTTGGATGGCTTTGGCGTACGAGGTCGCGGGTCGACTCGTCCTCCTGCACAGGATGGTGGCAGCGGAAACGGTGGTCCGCGCCCGACGCGGCCGAGAAATCCGGCATGTCCGTCGCGCACCGCTCGTCCGCCTTCCAGCAGCGGGTGCGGAACGGGCACCCGCTGGGCGGCCGCGTCGCCGAGGGCACCGGGCCGGTCAGCGGGATCGGGTCGATGGGGTCGAGCAGGCCGGGCGTCGCCGAGAACAGGGCGCGGGTGTACGGGTGCCGGGCGCGCTCGGTGACGGACGCGGCCGGGCACTCCTCGACGATCCGGCCGAGGTACATGGTGATCACGCGGTCGCTCATCCGCCGGACCGTCTGGATGTCGTGCGAGACGAACACCAGCGCCAGGCCCAGGCGTTCCTTCAGGTCCAGCAGGAGGTTGAGGATCTGGGCGCGCACCGACACGTCCAGCGCGCTGGTGGGCTCGTCCGCCACCACGAGCGCGGGGTCCAGCGCCAGCGCCCGGGCGATCGCCACCCGCTGCCGCTGGCCGCCCGAGAGCTGGCCGGGCAGGGCCTCGGCGAGCGCCCGCGGAAGCCCGACCAGGGACATCAACTCCCGTACCCGGTCGTCCCGCCGGGCCTTCGCGCCCCGGTCGTGCACGTCCAGCGGGTCGCGCAGGATCCGGCGTACCGTCAGCCTCCGGTTCAGGGCCGTCGAGGGGTCCTGGAAGATCATTCCGGTGCTGCCGCCGATCGCGGCCCGGCGCTCGGCGGGCGCCATCGACCACAGGTCGCGGCCCTGGAAGGACACCGTGCCGGACGTCGGCCGCACCACGCCCACCAGCACCTTCGCCAGGGTCGACTTGCCGCAGCCGGACTCCCCGACGACGCCGACCGTCTCGCCGGGCGCGACGGCGAGGTCGGCGCCGGTGAGGGCGTACACCCGGTCCCGGGTGAACAGGCCGCCGCTGCGCGCCTTGTGCACGACATGCGCGCCGGACAGCTCCACGATCGCGTTCACTTCACGGCCTCCGACTCCGCGGTCGCCAGCTCCACCGCCGGATGGTGGCAGGCCGCCGTGTGCGTGGGGGTGCCCAGCAGGGCGGGCGCGGTGGCGCGGCAGACCTCGGTCGCGAGCGGGCAGCGGTCGGCGAAGCGGCAGCCCGCCGGGAAGTCCGAGGGGGAGGGCACGACGCCCTTGATCTGCGTCATCCGCTCGGCCGCCGACTCCAGCGACAGCACGCTGCCGAGCAGCCCGCGCGTGTAGTGGTGGGCCGGCGCCTCCACCAGGTCGGCGGTCACGCCCGTCTCCACGATCTGCCCGCCGTACATCACCACCACCCGGTCGGTGACGTCCGCGATCAGCGCGAGGTCGTGCGAGACGAGGATCAGCGCGAAGCCCAGCTCCTCGCGCAGGCGCAGCAGCAGCTCCATGACCTGCGCCTGCACGGTCACGTCCAGGGCCGTCGTCGGTTCGTCGGCGACGATCAGCTTCGGGTCGCGGGAGAGCGCCATGGCGATCAGCACGCGCTGGCGCTGGCCGCCGGACAGCTCGTGCGGATAGCTGCGCAGCGTGCGCTCGGGGTCCAGGCCGACCAGGGTGAGCAGTGCGGCGGGGCCGCGCCGGCCGCCGCGCCGTACGACCTGCTTCAGCTGGGCGCGGATCGTCATCGCGGGGTTCAGGGAGGACAGCGCGTCCTGGTAGATCATCGCCATCTCGTGGCCCAGCAGCCGGCGCCGTACCCGCATCGGCTCGGACAGCAGCTCCCGCTGCCCGAAGCGGACCTGGCCGCGCACCCGGGCGCCCTTCGGTTCCAGGCCCATGACCGACAGCGCCGTCAGCGACTTCCCGCAGCCCGACTCGCCGACCAGGCCCAGGACTTCACCCGGGCGCACCTCGAAGGAGATGCCGTCGACGATGTCCACCCCGTCGTGCCGCCCCTCGAAACCGACGGTGAGGTTTTCGACGGCCAGGACCGGCTGCGTCTCCCGCGGCAGCGGGCGCGCCCGGGAGCGCAGCCGCGCGGCCGCCGCCGTCAGGCCGGGCAGCCGCAGCACCTCACCGCGGCCGGGCTCCGGTGCCTGGAGGCGGTCCTCGCCCGCGTGGACGTCGACCTCCCGTGCCGGCGGGGCCGCCCACGCGTCCGAGACCCCCTCCGACAGGATGTTCAGCGACAGCACGGTCACCAGGATCAGCAGGCCCGGGAACACCGTCGCCCACCAGCCCCCGGTCAGCACCATGTCCTTGCCGTCCGCGATGACACTGCCCCACGACGGGTCCGGAGGACGCACGCCCGCGCCGATGAAGGACAGCGACGCCTCGAAGACGATGGCCTCGGCGACCTGCACGGTGCAGAACACCAGGATCGGGGCGGCGCAGTTGACGGCGACGTGCCGGAGCACGATGTGCGGGGTGCGGGCGCCGATGACCCGTTCCGCCGTCACGTAGTCCTCGCTGTACTGGTCGAGGATGTTCGCCCGCACCACCCGCGCTGTGGGCGGCATGAACAGGAAGGCGATCGCGCAGATCAGCACGGTGATGCCGCCGCCGAACACGGCGACCAGGACGGCCGCGAGAGCGATGCCGGGGAACGCCATCACCACGTCCAGGCAGCGCATCAGCGTCTCGTCGAGCGCCTTGCGGGAGGTCGCCGCGACCGCGCCGATCAGCGCCCCCACGACCAGCGCGAGGGCCGTCGCGCCGAGGCCGATCGCGAGCGACCAGCGGGCGCCGTACATCAGCCGGCTCAGGATGTCGCGGCCCAGGCTGTCCTGGCCCATCCAGTGCCCGGCCGACGGATGCCCGGTGCCGTCCACGGGCGGCTGCTGGTCGAGCGGGTCGTGCGGCGCGAGCAGCGGGGCGAACACGGCCATCAGGACCACGAGGGCCAGGAAGCAGACGGCGGCCTTCGACAGCGGCGGCAGCCTGCGCAGGCCGCGCAGGCGGACGCCGGGCCGGGACAGCGCCCCGGCCAGGCTCTTGCGCGTGAACTGCGTGATCATGCGGTCGCATCCCTCAGTTTCGGGTTGACCAGCAGGTACAGGACGTCGATGACGAGGTTGACCACGACGAAGCCGGTCGCGGTGGTCAGCACGACCCCCTGGACCACGGCCGGGTCGCCGTTCTTCACGGCGTCGATCATCAGCTTGCCCATGCCCGGCAGGGAGAAGATCGTCTCGATGACGACCGCGCCGCCGAGCAGATAGCCGACGCGCAGGCCCAGCACGGTCAGCGGGTTGATGAGGGCGTTGCGCAGCACGTTGCGTCCCACGACCACGTGCGGCGGCAGCCCGCTGCCGATGGCCGTGCGCACGTAGTCCTTGTCCAGCTCCTCCACCACCGACGTCCGTACGATGCGCGTCAGTTGGGCCGCTACGGGCAGCGACAGGGCGAGTGCCGGCAGCGTCATCGTCCTGAGCCAGCCGGTGAAGGAGTCGGCCGGGTTGATGTAGCCGCCGGTCGGGAACCAGCCCAGCTCGACGGCGAGGTACTGGATCATCAGCAGCGCCAGCCAGAAGCCGGGGGCGGCCACGCCGGTCAGCGAGACGACCCGGATGACCTGGTCGGGCAGCCGGTCGCGGTAGATGGCCGCCGTCACCCCGCCGAACAGCGCGAGCACCACCGCGATGCCGAGGCCCAGGAAGGTGAGCTGGAGGGTCAGCGGCAGCGCGGTGGTGACCTGGTCGAGCACCGGGGCGCGGGTCAGCGCGCTGGTGCCCATGTCGCCGTGGAGCAGGTCGCCGACGAAGTGGACGTAGCGCACGGGCAGCGGCTGCAGCAGCCCGTTCTGCTCGCGGAAGTCGTGCAGTTGCTGGGGGGTGGGGTTCGCGCCCTGGAAGAACGCGGACGCCGGGTCGACGTCCGAGAAGCGCATCACCAGGAACACGAACAGCACGATGCCGAGCATCAGCGGCACGAGCAGGGCGAGGCGGCGGAGCAGGATCCTGACGACGGCGATCACGAAGCGGACTCCCTTGTCCCTAGGCCCACTTGGCCTGGAGGACGTTGATGCCGGGGTAGGGCTGCGCCCTTATGCCGGTGAGCTGCTTCGGGTCCCAGGCGGTCATCAGCTCGTTGTGGACGACCGGGTAGAGCACGGCCTGCTCGGCGACGGTGTCCACGTAGTCCTGGATCATCGCCTTCTTCCTGTCCGGGTCCGGCTCCTGGGTGGCCCGGTCCATGTCCTTGAAGAGCTGCCTGGCGACGGAGTTGCCGGCCCACCGCGTGTACTGCATCCAGAGGTTGGTGGGCCCGTAGTTGTAGTGCATGATCAGGTCGGCGTCGAGGCCGAACTGGTTGGGGTTCGAGGCGGCGGCGACGACCTGGTAGTCCTGCTTCTGGTCCATCTTGGTGAAGACCGCCGTGGTCTCCTGCGGGGAGAGCGTGGTCTTCACGCCGATCGCGTCCCAGGAGGCCTTGATGGTCGGCAGGCAGTCGACGATCCAGCTCACGTTCACGGCCAGGATGTCGATCCTCAGTCCGCTGACCCCGGCCGCCCTCAGCAGCGCCTTCGCCTTCTCGGGGTCGTAGTCGTAGACCGTCTTCGCCCGCCGGTAGGCGGGGTTGGACTCGTTCAGGAACGACGAGGACGGCTTGCCGTGGCCCTTCAGCGCGACCTGCACCATCTTCTCGGTGTCGATGGCGTAGTGCAGCGCCTGCCGCACCCGTACGTCGTCGAAGGGCTTGTGCTGGGTGTTGAACATCAGGAACAGGTTGTTCATGCCGGCGCCGCCCGCCACCGTCAGCCCGCCGCTCTGCAGCTGCTGGATGTTGGCGTACGGGATGTTGTCGGAGATCTGGGCGCCCGCGCTGGAGCCGGAGATCTTGGCGACGCGCGGTGCGGCGTCCACGATCGTCAGCCAGTTCATCTTCTTGAAGGCGGGCGGGCGCGGGCCGTTGTAGTCGGCGAACGCCTCGAAGGTGGTGTTCGACTTCGGGTGGTGCGCGCTCTGGCGGTACGGTCCCGAGCCGACCGCCAGGCCCTTGATCGCGTCGTCCCAGGCGCCGGGCTCGGAAAAGACGTGCTTCGGCATGATCTTCGCCAGGGTGAGCCGGGAAACCCCGTCCGGGAAGGGGAACTTGAGCACCAGCTCGACGTTCTGGGCGTCGATCTTGCGGACCTCCTTCAGCCAGCTCGCGAAGAAGCCCTTGGCGAGGGTCTGCGTCTTCGGGTCGAGGATCCGGTCGAAGACGAACACCACGTCGTCGGCGGTGACGGGCTTGCCGTCGTGGAACGTCGCGCCCGCGCGCAGCGTGAACCTCCAGCTTGTGGCGTTCACGTCCTTCGGCAGCGAGGTGGCGAGCGCGGCGTACGGCTTGCGGGAGATCGGGTCGGTGTCGAGCAGGCCCTCGTAGATGTGGTTGTTGCCCGCCATGCAGAAGGCGGACGCGGTCTGGGTGGGGTCCCAGGTGCCGTCGTTGCCGTAGCCGATGACGGCGGTCAGGGTGCGGTCCTTGCCGCTCCCGCCGCCGGTGTCGTTCGTGGACTGGGGCCCGGAGGAGCAGGCCGACAGCGACGCGGAGACGGCGGTGGCCGCACCCATCGCGCCGGTGTACTTCAGGAAGGTCCGGCGATGCACGGTTCCTCCAGCGAGTGAGGAGATACGACGTCCTACGTCCTGCCCGTCAGCCGCGACCATAGGAGCGGCCCGGGGGGCGGTCAAGGGCCCGCACACGAATGGCGTAGCTGCCAGAGGTCGGGCCAATGACGGAGCGGCTGGCGGGAGTTGGTGCACGTCAGTGCCGGACATGGGACGTGGGACGTCCGGTGCGCGTACGATGCGGCGCATGGCCGTGGAGCCGAGGAACAGGCGGACCGGGAACGCCAGGGGCGCGGAGTCCGGCACCAGCCGGATACGGCGGGAGGTCGTGCAGCTGATCCTCGACCGCAGGCTCCGGCCGGGCGCGCCGCTGCCCACCGAGGCCGAGCTGATGGAGGACCTCGGCGTCAGCCGCAACTCCGTGCGCGAGGCCCTCAAGGCGCTCCAGGCGCTCGACATCGTGGAGATCAGGCACGGCTACGGCACCTACGTCGGCCAGGCGTCGCTCTCCCCGCTCATCGACGGGCTGACCTTCCGCACGCTCGCCTCGCACGACGACGACACCGGTGCGCTCGCCGAGATCCTCCAGGTGCGCGCGGTGCTGGAGGAGGGGCTGATCCGGCGGATCGCGGGCTCGGTCACCAAGGCGGAACTGGACGCGCTGGAGGAGGTCGTCGGCGGCATGGAGGCGGCGGTCCGCGCGGGCCGGCCCTTCCCCGAACTCGACCGCACCTTCCACGAGTTGCTCTACGCCTCGCTCGGCAACGCGCTGGTGCCGCAGCTGCTTGGGGCCTTCTGGACGGTCTTCCGCCGGGTGGCCGGGGCCCGCGGCTGGACGGACGACCCGGAGCCGAAGGTGACGGTCCGCCGGCACCGCGACATCGTGACCGCGCTGCGCGCCGGGGACGCCGAGCGCGCGGAGCGTGCGATGGTCCACCACTTCCGCGGCATCGAGGCCCGTACGCTGGCGCGATGACGGACACCTGGTCGCCCGCGGACCCCGGTGTGCTGCGGCTGCCCTCCGGACGGCTGGTCCGGGGCCGCGGCCTGCGCCGCCCCCTCGCCGAGGAGGCGCCCACGCCCTCCTACGCCCTCTACCTGCTTGGCCGCCGGCCCCCGCCGGTGGACTGGGATTTCCGCTGGATCCGCTGGCCGGACTTCCGTCTCCCGGCCGACCGCGCGGACGCCCGCGCGGCCCTGGCGGAAGCCTGGCGGCGCGCCGCCGGGGAACGCGTCGAGATCGCCTGTGGCGGCGGCCGCGGCCGCACCGGGACGGCCCTGGCCTGCCTGGCGGTCCTGGACGGCGTACCCGCCGAGGAGGCGGTGGCCTTCGTCCGGCGCCACTACGACCGGCATGCGGTGGAGACGCCGTGGCAGAAGCGGTACGTGCGGCGGTTCCCGGCGGAGCCTTCTAGCTGAGGGTTTCGGCCACGATCGCCGCCGCCCCCGCGAGCAGGGCGTCGTCCCACGCGGCGTCCTGGGCCGGCTTCGTCGACAGCACGGTCAGGACGACCGGGGCGCCGTCGGGGGTCCAGGCGACGGCCGCGTCGTTGGTGGTGCCGTAGGAGCCGGAGCCCGTCTTGTCGGCGACCGTCCAGGTGGCGGGCAGGCCCGCGCGGATGCGGTGGCCGCCGGTCGTGTTGGCCAGCAGCCAGTCGGTGAGGCGGGCGCGGTCGGGGCCGTTCAGGGCGTGGCCGAGGACCAGGCGGGCGTAGCAGCCACCGAGCGCGCGGGGGCTGGTGGTGTCCGAACGGCGGCCCGGTTCGGCCGAGTTGAGCTCCGGCTCCCACCGGTCCAGACGCGTCACCCGGTCGCCGAGGGAGCGGGCGAAGCGGGTGACGGCGGTGGGGCCGCCGAGCAGCCGCAGCAGGAAGTTGGCCGCCGAGTTGTCGCTGTACCTGATGGCCGCGTCGCACAGCTCGGCCACCGTCATGCCGTGCGCCAGGTGCTCCTCCGTGCCGGTGACGGGCGCGCCGTCCACCAGGTCCGCGCGGGTGTAGTGGATGCGGCGGGCGAGGACCTCGCCGTGCCGGTCCAGATCGCGCAGGACGGCTCCCACGGCGAGGGTCTTGAAGGTCGAGCACATCGGGAAGCGCTCGTCGGCACGGTGGGTGACGGACCGTCCCGTACGGACGTCGTGCGCGAAGACGCCGAGCCGGGCGCCGTGCCGCCGCTCCAGCGCGTGCAGGCGGTCGGTGGCGGCGTGGGCGGGCGCGCTCGTCAGGAGCGCGGCGGCGGTGGCGGTGCCCGCGGTGAGCAGGGTGCGTCGGCCTAGGATCCTGTTCTCCTTCGGTCCATGACGGCGGTTGGTCCGCGGTCGTCCTACCCATGATCGACGCCGTACGTCATTCCTTGGTTGCGCGGCCTTGGACCATCGGCGGACGGCGGGGCGCGCCGGTGGCCGCCACAGTGAACGGCATGGAGAAGACGAAGGGGATCAGCCGGGCACGGTTCCTCGCGGGGGCCGCGGCCCTCTCAGCCGCGGCGACGGTGCTGCCGTCCCGTCCGGCGGCGGCCGCCGGCGGCCTCGGGCACCGGGGCGTCGTCTACACCGTGGGCGAGGGCGAGACGCCCGGGACCGCGTGGAACGCCGCCCGGATGCGCCGGGACGTCCGGGCCGTCCGCGACCGACTGCACGCCGACACCCTCGACGTGACCGGCGACGGTGTCGAACGGCTCACCGCCACCGCCGCCGAGGCCGCCGAGCAGGGGCTGCACGTGTGGCTCCAGCCGACCCTCGCGGACGCACCCGAGCGGGACATCCTGGAGCACATGGCGGAGTGCGGCCGCTTCGCGGAGCGGCTGCGGCGCCAGGGCGCGGGCGTCGACTTCAGCGTGGGCTGCGAGTTCTGGCTGTTCGTGCCCGGGATCGTGCCGGGGGCGACGGTCCTGGACCGGGTGCGGAACATGCTGGACGGCACCTTCGACCCCGTGAAGATGCAGCGCCGCCTCGACCGCTTCACCGCGAGGGCGGCGGCCGTCGGCCGGTCCGTCTTCCACGGCAACCTCAGCTACGCCGCCGCCCAGGACGACAAGGTGGACTGGCGGCTCTTCGACGTCGTCGGCATCGACTACTACTCGTACTTCCCCCACCAGGCCGACTACGTCCGGGAGTTGAGGACGTACCTGCGCTGGGGCAAGCCCCTCGCCATCACCGAGTTCGGCACCTGCACCTACAAGGGCGCGCCCCAGGCGGGCGGTATGGGCTGGGACGTCGTCGACTACGACAAGGGCGAGATCAAGGGGCACCTGGTGCGCAGCGAGCACACCCAGGCCGCCTACCTGACCGGGATGGCGCGGGTCTTCGAGTCGATGGGGCTGTACGCGGCGATGGCGTTCGAGTTCGTCACCCCGGACGCCCCGCACCGCGCCGACGACCCGCGCAAGGACCTCGACATGGCGAGCTACAGCATCACCAAGGCCGTCAAGGACCGCCCCGACGATCCCCGTTCGGGCTGGCACTGGGAGCCGAAGGAGGCGTTCCACGCACTGGCCCGGCAGTACGGCCGGTGCGCTCACCGGCAGTAGACGTCCCGCCGGGGCCGCTCGCCGGTCGCCAGGAACCGGGAGACCGTCGCGTCGCCGCAGGCGTTGCCGTTGTCCAGGTAGACGTCGTGACCGGTGGAGTCCACCGTCACCATGACGGCCCGGCGGCCGAGGGCCTCGCGCAGCTTCAGGGCGCCGCTCAGCGGTGTCGCCACATCACGCTGGTTCTGGACGAGCACCACGTTGGACGGGCCCCGGTCGGTGATCCGCACCGGTGCCCGCTCCGGCTGCCACGGCCAGGCGGCGCACACCATGGCGTTGCGGGGCATGCCGGCGGTGAGCGGGTACGCGGCCCGGCTCTTCGCGACGCCCTTCTCGTACACGGCGGCCGACCGCGGCCAGGAGGCGTCGTTGCAGATGGTGGCGGCGCCGACCGCGATCATCTGCTGCATCACGGCATCCGGGGGAGTCTGCGGCGCGGGCAGGGCCGTGCCCCGCTGCGCGGCCAGGATCAGCCGGGCCGGCGTCGGATAGTCGTCGGGGTCGTAGAGGCTGTTGAGCAGGGACTGGCGCAGCACGTTGCCGTTCAGCTCCTCCGGGTTGGCGCCGGGCCAGGGGATCGGCTCGCGGTCCAGGCGGGCGGCGAGGCGGAGGAAGAGCGGCCGCACCTCGGCGGCCGTATCGGCCAGACGGTACGGGTTGCCGGGCCTGGCGGCCCACCGGGCGAACTCGGGGAAGTTGTCCTCGACGCCCACCTCGGCCGCCTTCAGCCAGGCGCGCTCCGGGTTGACGGGGTCGGGGTTGTCGTTGCTGTCCAGCACGACGCGGTCGGTGCGCTGCGGGAAGAGCTGGGCGTACACGGCTCCGACGTAGGTCCCGTACGAGACGCCCCACGCGGACAGCTTCCTCTCGCCCAGTGCGGCGCGGATGCTGTCGATGTCACGGGCGTTGTCGACGGTGCTGATGTGCCGCAGCAGCTCGCCGCCGTTGCGGGCGCAGGCGTTCGCCATCCGCCGTGCGGTGGCCATGCTCCCGGCGACGGACCCGTCGGCGGCGGGCCACGGCCGCGAGGCCGTCAGCGCGAGGTCACCATGCTCGACCTGGCAACTGGCGGTGGTCGAGGGCGCGTTGCCACGCGGTGCGAACCCGATCAGGTCGTAGCGGTCCCGTACGTCCTGCGGCAGTTTCTGCCCCTTGCCCGACGGGTCGTCGAGACTGGACCCACCGGGCCCGCCGGGAATGAGCAGCAGCACGCCCCGGCGGGCGGACGGCTTCTCGGCGGGGATGCGCGACAGGGCGAGGTCGATCTTCGGCCCGTCGGGGCGGGCGTGGTCCATCGGCACTTCGAGGGTCGCGCACTGCTGTCGGGGGTCGGCTCCGCCGCCCGCGCACGCGCCCCACGTCAGGGGCGAGGACGTGTCGGCGGCGGACGCCGACAGCGGGGTGACGACACCGAAGACGATGCCCGAGGCGGCGGCGATGAGGGCGGCGCTCTTCGTGATCTCCTTCATGCCTACGAGCGTCCCGGAAGCGGCCTCCGCCTCCCATCCTGCCAACTGCCTTGTCGACACGGGGGTTTACCCCAGCCCGGAGGCGGGGTTCGTCAGACGTCCCGCCGGTCCACGACCACCACCGCCAGCACCGCCGAGACCCCCGCCCACACCGCGAACACGACCCACCCGCCGGTGACCGTCGTCGGGTACCGGGGGCCGAGGGTGAAGGGGTGGTCGCCGTATCCGATGTCGACCAGCCGCTCCCAGGCGTTGTACGGCAGCGCGTTCCTGAGGCACGCCGTCCAGTGGTAGCGCTCGGTGACGAAGGACGGCAGGAGCAGCAGGAGCAGCGTGGTCAGGACCATCGTGGTCGCGCTGTGCCGGATCAGCGCGCCCATGGCCATGCCGGCCAGGGCGCTCACCGGCGCGAGCAGGGCCGACGCCGCGACCACGCGCCAGGCGCCGGGATGTCCGATGCCCACGCCCAGGCCGCGGCCGTCCAGGATGGCCTGGGTCACCGCGAACGAGGCGCCCGCGACGACCGCGCCGTACAGCGTCATCACCGCCGTCACCACGAGCACCTTGGCGGTCATCAGCGCCCGCCGGTCCGGCACGGCGGTGAACGTCGTGCGGACCAGGCCGGTCGCGTACTCGCCGACGACGGTGATCGCGCCGATGCCCGCGGCCGCCAGGACCAGCATCAGCGCGGCGCCCACGGTGAAGGCGTCGCGCAGCGCCCAGTAGACGAAGTCGTCGCGGATCGGCGCGCCGTAGTGCGGGTAGTTGACGTAGTCGGCGCGGGCCGCGTTCGCGTTGAAGGCGATCAGGCCCACCGCGCTGGAGCCCAGCGCCCAGTAGGTGGAACGGAGCGAGCGGAGCTTGATCCACTCGGCGGCCACCAGGTCGGTGAAGCGGGCGGCCGGGAGGGCGAGCGTGGTCATCGGGTCTCTCCTGCCGCGTACTCGACGCTGTCGGCGGTCAGTTCCATGAAGGCCGTCTCCAGGGAGGCCGTCTGCGGGGACAACTCCCAGAGCAGGAAACGGTGTTCGTGCGCCAGCTCGCCGATCCGCACCGCACTCGCGCCGCGCACCCGCAGCGTCTCCTCGTCGTCCGGGGTCACCGCCGCGCCCTGTGCCGTCAGAACTGCGGCCAGCCGGCCCGCGTCCGGCGAGCGCACCGTCACCGTCGGCGCCGTCCCGCGCGCGGCGAACCCGGCCAGGCTCTCGGCGGCGATGAGCTCCCCGCGGCCGATGACGACCAGCTCGTCCGCGGTGTGCTCCATCTCGGACATCAGGTGACTGGAGACGAAGACCGTACGGCCCTCGCGCGCCAGCGAGCGGAACAGGTCCCGTACCCACAGCACGCCCTCCGGGTCGAGCCCGTTGAGCGGCTCGTCGAACATCAGCACCGGAGGGTTCCCGAGCAGCGCGGCCCCGATGCCGAGCCGCTGCTTCATGCCGAGGGAGAAGGTGCCGATCCGGCGGCGGGCCGCGGAACCGGTGAGCCCGACCTCGGCGAGCACCTCGTCCACCCGTCCCTTCGGGATGCGGTTGCTGCGGGCCAGCGCGTGCAGATGGGCCCGCGCGCTGCGCCCGCCGTGCACGTCGAGCGCGTCGAGGAGGGCGCCGACGTGGCGCAGGCCGCGCGGGCGTTCGCGGAAGCCGCGGCCGTCCACCGTGGCGGTGCCGCCGCTGGGCTCGACGAGCCCCAGCAGCATGCGCAGGGTGGTCGTCTTGCCCGCGCCGTTCGGGCCGAGGAAGCCGGTGACCCGGCCGGGGCGGACCGTGAAGGACAGATCGCGCACGGCGGTCGTGGGGCCGTAGCGCTTGGTGAGCTGCTCGACTTCGATCATGCGGACCACACTCGCGCGGACGGGCCCGCCCGCGCATCGGCCGGGCGCCGACACCGGCACGGGCCGGATGTCGACCGTGGTTGTACGTCCACGGCCCGATGACCGTGCGCGCGCCCGCGCCTACGATCGCGGCATGTCGACCGCCCTGCCCCCGCAGCCCCTGGTCAGGCGTGTGCCGCCGGGCGCCTGGACCGCGCTCGTGTGGTGCGCCGGCACCCTGTTCACGCTCCTGACGACCTTCCGGCTGCCCGGCGAGACCCAGCCGGCGCAGTGGCCGGCGGCCCAGCTGTACCGCTGGGACGGCCTGACGCTCCTCGTCCTGGCCACCGTCCTGGCGGTGCGCGGCTCCCACCTCCTGCTCCGCGCGCCGCGGGCCGCGCTGGCACTGATCATCCTGGCCGCGATCGCCGAGACGTGCACGCTCGGCGTCGGCGAACTGCCCATGGCGCAGTACCTCACGGTCGTCGTCGCCCTCTACTTCGTCGCGGCGCAGCACCCGCGGCGCGTCGCGCTCACCGCCCTGGCCATGGCGGTCGGCACGCTGGTCGTGTACTTGGCCGTACGGCTGCTGCGCGGCTGGTCCGTCGGCATGTCCGCGGAGCTGGCCGTCGCCCTCGTCACCGTCATCGCCTGGCTGCTCGGCAACTCCGCGCACCAGGCCCGGGTGCACGCCGAGCGGCTCGGCGCCGAGCACGCCGCCCGCGCCGTCACCGCCGAACGGCTGCGCATCGCCCGCGAGATGCACGACACCGTCGCGCACAGCATCGGCATCATCGCCCTCCAGGCCGGAGCGGCGTCCCGCGTCGCCACCACCCGCCCGGAGGCGGCCCTCGCGGCCATGCGGGCCGTGGAGAACGAGGGCCGCGAGACCCTGGCCGGCCTGCGCCGCATGCTGGTCGCGCTGCGGGCGGCGGACGAGGGCGAGCCGCCGGAGAAGGCGGTCCCCGCGGGCCTGGAGGACGTCGACCGGCTGGCGGCGACGACCACCGCGGCGGGTGTCCGGGTGGAGGTGCGGCGGCTGGGGGAGAGGCGTCAACTCCCGCCGGACGTCGACCTGTCGGCGTTCCGCATCGTGCAGGAGTCGGTGACGAACGTGGTGCGCCACGCGGGTACGCCCCGGTGCCGTGTCACCCTGCGCTACGGCGACGACGAACTCGCCCTGGAGATCACCGACGAGGGCCGCGGCCGGGGCGGCGGCACCGACACCGGCTTCGGCCTGGCCGGCATGCGCGAGCGCGTCGCCCTGCTGCACGGCGAGTTCACGGCCGCCCCGCGCCCCGAGGGCGGCTTCCGCGTGGCGGCCCGCCTGCCGCTCCCGGTGGCCGCGCGATGAGCGGGCGGCCGCCGGTGCGGGTGCTCCTCGTCGACGACCAGGAGCTCATCCGCACGGCTCTGAGCATGGTCCTGGCCGACATCGAGGACGTGGACGTGGCCGGTGAGGCGGGCACGGGGGAGGAGGCGGTGCGGCTGGCCGCCGAACTCGCCCCGGACGTGGTCGTCATGGACATCCGCATGCCCGGCATGGACGGCATCGAGGCGACCCGCCGCATCACGGAGGCGGAGCCCGAGGCGCGGGTGGTCGTCCTGACGACCTTCGACGACGACGCCTACGTCTACGGGGCGCTGCGGGCCGGCGCGTCCGGGTTCCTGGTGAAGGACATGGCCCTGGACGACATCATCGCCGCGGTGCGGGTGGTGGCGGCCGGGGACGCTCTGATCGCGCCGAGCGTCACCCGCCGCCTGATCCGCGACTTCGCCGCGCGGCCCGAACCGGTGGGAGCACGGCGCGAGTTGAAGGCCGTCACCGACCGCGAACGCGAGGTCCTCACGCTGGTCGGCAGCGGCCTGTCGAACGCCGAGATAGCCGCGGAGCTGTGCATCAGCGTGGCCACGGCGAAGACGTACCTGACACGGCTGCTGACGAAGCTGGACGCGCGGGACCGGGTCCAGCTGGTCATCATGGCCTACGAGGCGGGGCTGGTCTCCGTACGGCAGTAGCCGACGAACGCGGCCCAGGCGGCGGCCCGCACGACCACGACGGGCCCGTGCTCCACCTTGCTGTCCCGGACGGGAACGAGACCGGGCACTCCGTCGGCGACCTCGACGCAGTCGCCGCCGTTGCCGTCGCTGTGGGTGCTCTTGCGCCACTGCGCGTTGCTCAGGTCGTACCTGCGCATCGTCTGAAGTCCTCCGCCGCCGACTCGATGAGGACCAGCGACGCGTCAGGTGACAGCGCACCGGCCCTGAGCTGATCGTATGCTTCGCGGGCGCGCTTCACCACAGCGGGATCGTCCAGCAAGTTCCCCGAATACACGGCTTCTGTATAGGCCGTTGGCGGGGCGTCCTCGAACTCCATGAGCTTCAGTGATCCGGTCATGACCGCGTACGCTCCCGCCGCGTAGGGCAGCACCTGCACCACGACCGTCCGCTCGCGCGCGAGCTTCGCCACGTACTCCAGCTGCGCGGCCATGACCTCGGCTCCGCCGAGCGGGATGCGCAGCACGTTCTCGTGCAGGATCACCCAATACACGGGCCGGGTCGTGTCCTTGAGGATGTGCTGGCGCTCCAGGCGCCCCGCCACCTTTTCCTCGATGTACTCGTCCGCGGCGAACGGATTCATCGCCAGGGTGACCGCCCAGGCGTAGTCCGCCGTCTGCAACAGTCCCGGCACCAGCGCGGGCGCGAACTCGCAGATGTTCGCAGCCAGGCGTTCGAGTTCCGCCGCCTTCGCGAAGTAATCCGCGTACCGGGGGTCGTCAATCAGCTTCAGACACAGCCGCTCGAAAATACCGTCGGTTTGCAGGATCTCGTCAATCCGGGTCGCGATATCCAGCTGGGGTTTTCGAATGGCCTGCTCGAACTGGCCGATGTAGGCGCCGGATACGAAGACGCGGGACCCCAGGTCCGCCTGGGTGAACCCGGCCGCCTCACGCCGCCGTTTGAGCTCCGCCCCGAAGAACTCCCACACCGCTTGCCGCGAACCATTGGCCATGGCCAACCCCCTTGCGCTGCACCCCACTTGTAGTGGGCAGTCTCCCGCCGAGTGTAGGCGGAACGGGCCAAGCTGGAGATGGAAAGCGTGAAACCGGAAAGGAGGGGGGAGCGAGAAAAGTGGGGCAGGAATTGTCCGTCGTATTCGTTACGGTCGTCAAGGAGAGGAAATGAAACCCTCCGTCGGTACGCACGTCGTAGACACACGTACGGGAAAGGTGGGAATCGTCATGGGACACGAAGGACCGTACGTGCAACTGAGACCGTACGGCGGCGGCAGGGAGTGGGACGCCGACCCCGGCGCCGTGCGCGGGGCCACCACCGCCGAACGCCTCAGCGCGGCGACCGCGTACGCCAACGCACGCAGCCGGGGCGAAGTGCCGTGACGTAAGGTGCGGGCGCATGGGCCTGTGGAAGTGGAGACGGCGGAGAGAACGGAGCGGCGGAAGACGGTGGGCCGACCCGAAGGCCACCTCCCGCTACCCGACCCCCCTCACCCTGCACCAGCTCTGGATGGTGTCGCTGAGTGCGCCGGTGAGCCGGGACCGGAGCGCCTCGCGGACGACGCTGTACCCGTTCACGCGCATCGACGACGACGGCGCCCGCCGCTGGCTGGCCGAGCAGTGGGAGATCGGCTCCCGGGAGGAGCTGGCCGGCCGGCTCGACGAGCTCTCGCGCAGCGGCTACCGGGCACGCGCCCAGCAGCTCTTCGGCGTCGCTCCGCTGGCCTGGGACGCCGCCCTGTACGTCGACATAGCCCGGCTCGGCTTCGGGGCCGGACTGATCACCGAGGCCGAGGCGTGGACGGCGCTGAAGAACATCGTGCCGTCGGTGGTGCGGACGTACGCCTCCTGGCAGGAGTACGCCGACCACTACCTGCTGGGCCGCAAGGTCTGGCAGGACGGGATGAGCGGCGCCCGGGAGGGGTCCGCCCCCGCCCCGCAGTCCGCCGCCGACGCGCATCTGAGCGCGCTGCTGGACCCGGCGAACGGGGACAGCCCCTGGAACCTGGCCCCCTGGGACACCATCAGCCACCCCGACCGGGCCCGCTGAGTGCGGCGGTACGGGAGAATGGCCTCATGAGTCTGTTCCGCGACGACGGCATCGTGCTGCGCACCCAGAAGCTGGGTGAGGCGGACCGGATCATCACGCTGCTCACGCGCGGTCACGGACGCGTACGCGCCGTGGCCAGGGGTGTGCGGCGCACCAAGTCCAAGTTCGGCGCCCGCCTCGAGCCCTTCTCCCACGTCGACGTGCAGTTCTTCGCGCGCGGCAGCGAGCTGATCGGGCGCGGCCTGCCCCTGTGCACGCAGAGCGAGACCATCGCGCCGTACGGCGGCGGGATCGTCGCCGACTACGCCCGCTACACCGCGGGCACGGCCATGCTGGAGACCGCCGAGCGGTTCACCGACCACGAGGGCGAGCCGGCCGTGCAGCAGTACCTGCTGCTCGTCGGCGCGCTGCGGACACTGGCCCGCGGCGAGCACGCCCCGCACCTCATCCTCGACGCCTTCCTGCTGCGCTCCCTCGCGGTCAACGGCTACGCGCCCAGCTTCAACGACTGCGTGAAGTGCGGGATGCCCGGCCCGAACCGCTTCTTCTCGGTCGCCTCGGGCGGCTCCATCTGCGTCGACTGCCGGGTGGCGGGCAGCGTCGTGCCCTCGCCGCAGACCCTGGAGCTCCTCGCCGCGCTGCTTACGGGAGACTGGGAGACCGCGGACGCGTGCGAGCCGCGGTACGTCAGGGAGGGCAGCGGTCTGGTCTCCGCCTACCTGCACTGGCATTTGGAACGCGGGCTGCGTTCGCTTCGTTACGTGGAGAAGTGAACCGCCCGGGCCGAGCAGGCCGTCTGGAACAGCAACCCGTCCTAAGGAGACGAGAAACACATGGCAGTACGCGGGATCCTGGGCCGCCGGCGGCGTGAGTACAAGGCGCCGGAGCCGCACCCGTCGGGCGCCCGCGCGCCGAAGCTGCCGGGCGAGCTGGTCCCGGGCCACGTCGGGATCGTCATGGACGGGAACGGCCGGTGGGCGAAGGAGCGCGGCCTGCCGCGCACCGAGGGCCACAAGGTCGGCGCCGAGCGCGTCGTGGACGTGCTCCAGGGCGCGATCGAGATGGGTGTGGGCAGCATCTCGCTGTACGCCTTCTCCACCGAGAACTGGAAGCGCTCGCCCGAGGAGGTCCGCTTCCTGATGAACTTCAACCGCGAGTTCATCGCCAAGTCCCGCGACCAGCTCGACGAGCTCGGCATCCGGGTGCGCTGGGTGGGCCGGATGCCCAAGCTGTGGAAGTCGGTCGCCAAGGAGCTCCAGATCGCCCAGGAGCAGACCAAGGACAACGACCTGCTCACGCTCTACTTCTGCATGAACTACGGCGGCCGGGCGGAGATCGCGGACGCCGCGCAGGCCCTCGCCGAGGACGTGCGGGCGGGCCGGCTCGACCCGGCCAAGGTCAACGAGAAGACCCTGGCGAAGTACCTGTACTACCCGGACATGCCGGACGTGGACCTGTTCCTGCGCCCCAGCGGCGAGCAGCGCACCTCCAACTTCCTGCTCTGGCAGAGCGCCTACGCCGAGATGGTCTTCCAGGACGTCCTGTGGCCCGACTTCGACCGCCGTGACCTGTGGCGCGCCTGCGTCGAGTTCGCCTCCCGCGACCGCCGCTTCGGGGGTGCGGTTCCGAACGAGGAGCTGCTGAAGATGGAGCGCGAGATGCAGGGCGGTCCGGCCACTTCGTAGCCACCGGCGGTTCATCCGCCCGGCGGGGGCGGGTTCACGCGGATCGCCGACGATCCGGCCATGAATCGCGTGACTCCCGCCCTCGCGCTGTGCGCCGTGCTGGTCGCGGCCCTGCCCGCCCAGGCCGTCGGCCGGCCCGCCCCCACCGCGAGCTACGGCACCAAGGCGCCGTACGCCCCGCAGCAGGACCCGCGCGCGTATGAGAAGGCGCCGGCCGGCTTCACTCCCGTCTTCACCGAGAACGTCTCCCGGCATGGCTCCCGTTCCGCGACGGACGGCGAGGACGCCGACCTGGTGCTCGGCCTGTGGGACGAGGCGGACGCGGCCGGCCAACTCACCCGCGGAGGAACGGAGTTCGGCCCGAAGGTGCGGGCCCTCCGGACCGCCATGGCGACCGTCGGCTACGGCAACCTCAGCGCCCGCGGCAAGCGGGAGATCCAGGACACGGCCGTCCGCATGGCCGACCGCCTGCCCTCCCTCTTCGACCGGATCGCGAGGAACGGCGAGAAGATCGACGTCGTCAGCTCCGGCCAGGGCCGGGCGGTCGACAGCGCGGACCTCTACACGGGCGCCCTCGCGGACACCGACCCCGCTCTGAGGCCCCTCATCGGTGCGACCCGTACCGACAAGGACCTGCTCTACTTCCACAAGGCGGCCGGCGGCGCGGCCTACCGCGACTACATCGCGAACGACAAGCGCCTGGCCGACACCCTGCGCTCGATCCAGGACCAGCCGAAGACGCACGCGGCTGCGCGCAGTGTCCTGCTGCGGCTCTTCGAGCCCGCCTTCGTGGACCGGCTCGCCGCCGCCGACCAGGTGGCCGCCGCGCGGGCCGTCTACAACCTGTACGCGATCGCCCCGGCGCTGAGCGGGGAGAGCCCGGACGGCAGGGGCTGGGGCATGGAGCGGTACATCTCCCGCTCCGACGCGGCCTGGTTCGGCTACCTCTCCGACGCGGAGGACTTCTACGAGAAGGGGCCGGGCTTCTCCGACAGCGACATCACCTACCGGATGGCCGGCGTCCTGCTCGACGACTTCTTCCGGCAGATCGAGGCGAAGAAGGCCGGCACCAGCGACCTGGGCGCCGAACTCCGCTTCACCCACGCCGAGGAGATCATCCCCCTGGCCGCCCTGATGGGCCTGCCCGGCAGCACGACGCCGGCGACGCCGGGAGTCCCGTACACCTACGAGAACAACCCCTGGCGGGGCGCGAACGTCGCTCCGCTCGGCTCCAACATCCAGTGGGACGTCTTCCGGAAGGGCGACCGCTACCTGGTCCGCATGCTCTACAACGAGAAGGAGACCCCCTTCAAGGCCCCCTGCCACCCGATCAAGAAGACCAGCACCTTCTACGACCTCGACGACCTGGAGCACTGCTTCGGCCGCAGCTGATCCGCACCCCCCTCAGGGGCGCGGGGAACTGCGCGACGGGCCATGGCCAACCCGCAGCCGACCGCTCAGCCGGCGGAGCCCTCCGCGCAGTCGGAACAGGTGCCGAAGATCTCGACCGTGTGCGCCACGTTGACGTACCCGTGCTCCGCCGCGATCGCCTCCGCCCACTTCTCCACCGCGGGCCCCTCCACCTCGACGGCCTTGCCGCAGACCCGGCAGACCAGATGGTGGTGGTGGTCGCCGCTGGAGCAGCGGCGGTACACCGACTCGCCCTCGGACGTGCGCAGGACGTCGACCTCGCCCGCGTCGGCGAGGGACTGGAGGGTGCGGTAGACGGTGGTCAGCCCGACGGAGTCGCCCTTGTGCTTGAGCATGTCGTGGAGCTCCTGCGCGCTGCGGAACTCCTCGACCTCGTCCAGGGCCGCCGCCACGGCTGCCCGCTGGCGGGTCGCACGGCCCTTCACGGGCGGTCCAGCGGTCGTCACCGGTTCCTCCTTGGTCAGCCTGAGTCTGCCCGGTCATTGTGCCAGTCCGGGCTGTGCCCGGTCAGGCGCCGACCGTGCCGCCGGCGCCCCGAGCGGCCGGGATCGCGCACTCCGCCGGGTCCCCGGCGGGATGCGCGGCGGCGGCCGCACGGGCGCGGCGCCGGGCCAGCGGTGCGGCCAGCACGGTCAGTACGACGAACGCCGCGATGGTCAGCAGCACGATCGTCGCGCCGGGCGGCACGTCCTGGTAGTAGGAGGTGACCGTGCCACCGATCGTCACCGTCACCCCGATCGCCACCGCGATCGCGAAGGTCGCCGCGAAGCTGCGGCTGAGCTGCTGGGCCGCCGCCACGGGAACGACCATCAGCGCGCTCACCAGCAGCAGGCCCACCACCCGCATCGCGACCGTGACCGTCACGGCCGCCGTCACCGCGGTGAGCAGGTTCAGGGCGCGCACCGGCAGCCCCGTGACCCGGGCGAACTCCTCGTCCTGGCTGACCGCGAAGAGCTGCCGGCGCAGCCCCAGGGTGACCAGCACGACGAAGCCCGCGAGCAGGCAGATGGCGGTGACGTCCGACGGCGAGACCGTGGACAGGGACCCGAACAGGTACGAGGTCAGGTTGGCGTTGGAGCCGCCGGGCGCGAGGTTGATGAACAGCACGCCGCCGGCCATGCCGCCGTAGAAGAGCATCGCCAGGGCGATGTCACCGCGGGTGCGGCCGTACCAGCGGATGAGCTCCATGAGGACCGCGCCGAGGACGGAGACGGCGGTGGCCGTCCAGACCGGGGACGCGGAGAGCAGGAAGCCGAGGCCGACGCCCGTCATCGCCACATGGCCGATGCCGTCGCCCATCAGCGCCTGGCGGCGCTGCACGAGGTAGATGCCGATCGCGGGGGCGGTGACGCCGACCAGGACGGCGGCGAGCAGGGCCCGCTGCATGAAGGCGTAGTCGAGGAGGTCCATCAGCTCAGCAGTCCTGTACGGGTCGGCGCGTGGGGATGCACGTGGTCGTGGCCGGGCAGGGCATGCTGCCCCACCGCCTGCGGGGGCGGGCCGTCGTGCAGGACGCAGCCGTCGCGCAGGACGACGGCGCGGTCGATCAGGGGCTCCAGGGGCCCGAGTTCGTGCAGCACGAGCAGGACGGTCGCGCCCTGGGCGACCTGCTCACGCAGCGTTTGCGCCAGGACCTCCTGGCTGGCCAGGTCCACGCCCGCCATCGGCTCGTCCATGATCAGCAGTTCGGGTTCGGCGGCGAGCGCGCGGGCGATCAGCACGCGCTGGTGCTGGCCGCCGGAGAGGGCGTTCACCGAGTCCTTCGCCCGGTCCGCCATGCCGACCAGCTCCAGGGCCCTCCGCACCGCCGCGTGGTCGGCCCTGCGCAGCACGCCGAAGCGGGCCCGGGACAGCCGCCCGGAGGAGACGATCTCGGTGACGGTGGCCGGGACGCCGCCCGCGGCGGTGGTGCGCTGCGGGACGTACCCGACCCGCGCCCAGTCCCGGAACCGCCGTTGCGGGGTGCCGAACAGCTCGACCTCGCCCGCGCTCACCGGCACCTGCCCGATGAGGGTGCGCACCGCCGTCGACTTGCCGGAGCCGTTCGCACCGAGCAGCGCGACCACCTCCCCGCGGCGCACGCCGAGGTCGATGCCGCGCAGGACGGGGCGCGCGCCCAGCTCGGCGCGCACGCCGCGCAGGGACACGACGGGTTCGCCGGTCGTGCCGTCCCCGCTCACCGGGCGTCCAGCGCCTGTCGCAGGGCCTTGAGGTTGGCCTCCTGGACGGCGAAGTAGTCCTTGCCGCGGGACTTGGCCGTGATGCCCTCGATCGGGTCGAGCACGTCCGTCCTGAGCCCGGCGTCGGAGGCGACGGTCTTCGCGGTCCTGTCGCTGACGAGCGTCTCGTAGAAGACGGTGGTCACGCCGTCGGCCTTCGCCATCGTCTCCAGCGCCTTGACCCGGGCCGCGCTCGGCTCGGACTCGGGGTCGAGGCCGTTGATGGCCTCCTCGGTCAGGCCGTAGCGCTCGGCGAGGTAGCCGAAGGCGGCGTGCGTGGTGATGAAGACCTTGGACCTCGTGTGCGCGAGCCCGTCCTTGAACTGCGTGTTCAGGCCGTCGAGCCGCTTCACCAGGGCCGCGGTGTTCTTCCGGTAGTCCGCGGCGTGGTCCGGGTCCGCCTTCGCGAAGGCCTTGCCGACGCCCTCGGCGACCTCGGCGTAGCGCACCGGGTCGAGCCAGATGTGGGGGTCGAGGCCGGCGCCCTCCTCGTTCGCGGAGTGGTCGTGGGCGGCGGCGTGCCCGCCCACCTCGTTGCCGTGCTTCTCCAGCGAGGTGAGGGAGGCGGCGTCGATCTTGGTCCCGACCTCTGACTGGGCCACCGCGTCGTCGACGGAGGGCTGGAGGTTCTTCAGGTAGAGCACCGCGTCCGACTCCTGGAGCTGCGCGGTCTGCCTGGCGCTGATCTCCAGGTCGTGCGGCTCCTGGCCGGGCTGGGTGAGGGAGGTGACGTGGACGTGGGAGCCGCCGATCCGCTCCGCGAGGAAGGCCATCGGATAGAACGACGCGACGACGTCGAACTTGTCCGTGCCGCCCGCGGCGGCGCTCTCGGTCGAGCAGGCGGAGAGGGTGGCGAGACCGAGTGCGGTGGCGGCGGCCGCTGCCGCGGCGGGTATGAGGCGTCGTCGTACGTTCATGACAGTCATTTTCAACTAACATGGAAACCATTGTCAACAAGCCTCGAAGTCGGACCGATTTGATTGAGGGGGAGCCCCCGCCGGTACCCTGAAGCATTCGCTGTGAAGCGCCTCGCTTCGTCGTCCGTCGTCGTAATGAAGAGAGCACCGTGGCCGCCGACAAGATCGACACCATCGTCAGCCTGAGCAAGCGCCGTGGCTTCGTATTCCCGAGCAGTGAGATCTACGGCGGCCAGCGTGCCGCCTGGGACTACGGGCCGCTGGGTGTCGAGCTCAAGGAGAACCTGAAGCGCCAGTGGTGGCGCTACATGGTGACCTCGCGCGAGGACGTGGTCGGTCTCGACTCGTCCGTGATCCTGGCGTCCGAGGTGTGGGTCGCCTCCGGCCATGTCGCCACCTTCACGGACCCGCTCACCGAGTGCACCTCCTGCCACAAGCGGTTCCGCGCGGACCACCTGGAGGAGGCCTACGAGGCCAAGCACAAGCGCCTGCCGGAGAACGGCCTGGCGGACGTGAACTGCCCGAACTGCGGCAACAAGGGCCAGTTCACCGAGCCCAAGCAGTTCTCGGGCCTGCTCTCCACGCACCTCGGCCCCACGCAGGACTCCGGCTCCATCGCCTACCTGCGCCCCGAGACCGCACAGGGCATCTTCACCAACTTCGGCCAGGTGCAGACCACTTCGCGCCGCAAGCCGCCCTTCGGCATCGCGCAGATGGGCAAGTCCTTCCGCAACGAGATCACGCCCGGCAACTTCATCTTCCGCACCCGCGAGTTCGAGCAGATGGAGATGGAGTTCTTCGTCAAGCCGGGCGAGGACGAGAAGTGGCAGGAGTACTGGATGGAGCAGCGCTGGAACTGGTACACCGGCCTGGGCCTGCGCGAGGAGAACATGCGGTGGTACGAGCACCCGAAGGAGAAGCTCTCCCACTACTCCAAGCGCACCGCCGACATCGAGTACCGCTTCCAGTTCGGCGGCAACGAGTGGGGTGAGCTGGAGGGCGTCGCCAACCGCACGGACTACGACCTGACGGCCCACTCCAAGGCCTCCGGCCAGGACCTCTCCTACTTCGACCAGGAGGCCGGCGAGCGCTGGACCCCGTACGTCATCGAGCCCGCGGCCGGTGTCGGCCGGGCGATGCTCGCCTTCCTGCTCGACGCGTACGTCGAGGACGAGGCGCCCAACGCCAAGGGCAAGATGGAGAAGCGCACGGTGCTGCGCCTGGACCACCGCCTCGCCCCCGTGAAGGTCGCCGTCCTTCCGCTGTCCCGCAACCCGGAGCTGTCCCCGAAGGCCAAGGGCCTCGCGCAGGCGCTGCGGCAGAACTGGAACATCGAGTTCGACGACGCCGGCGCCATCGGCCGCCGCTACCGCCGCCAGGACGAGATCGGCACGCCGTACTGCGTGACCGTCGACTTCGACACGCTCGAGGACAACGCCGTGACGGTGCGCGAGCGCGACTCGATGAAGCAGGAGCGGGTGTCTCTCGACCAGATCGAGGGGTACCTGGCCGGCCGCCTGCTGGGCAGCTGACGTTTCTTGCGGCTGACGAATCGGCCCTGAACGGGCCTCGTCCTCGAACGCCGGACGGGCTGATGACGCTCGTCCGGCGTTTTCGGCATTGGCCCTCGATATCGGCGCGGCTTTGGCTCTGTATCGCGGGCCGCCGGGGGCGACAGGCTGGCGGGCATGAGCCTCGCCTTCCTCCTCACCACCCTGGTCGTCGTCGCCACCCCCGGCACCGGAGTCGTCTACACGCTCGCCGCCGGGCTGTCCCACGGCCGGCGGGCGAGCGTGGTCGCCGCCTTCGCCTGCACGCTCGGGATCGTGCCGCACGTGCTGGCCACCGTGACCGGGCTCGCGGCGCTGCTGAACGCGAGCGCCGCGGCCTTCCAGGTCGTCAAGTACGCGGGGGTCGGCTATCTGCTGTACATGGCCTGGGCGACCCTGCGGGACCGGCGCGCGATCGACGTCGACGAGGGGGCCGCGCCGCTCTCCGCCGGGCGCGTGATCGTGCGGGGCGTGCTGATCAATCTGCTCAACCCGAAGCTGACGATCTTCTTCTTCGCGTTCCTGCCGCAGTTCGTGGACCCGGCCGCCCCGCACGCCCTGCCGCGCATGCTGGGCCTGAGCGGTGTGTTCATGCTGGCGACGTTCGTCGTCTTCGCCCTCTACGGGGTGCTCGCCGCCTCGGTCCGCAGCCACGTCACCTCACGGCCGACGGTGATGACGTGGCTGCGGCGGAGCTTCGCGGGGTCGTTCGTGGCGCTGGGCGCGAAGCTGGCGCTGACGGCGCGTTAGCGCCCCTGCAGCGACTTGACGTTGTCGCCGAAGGTCCAGTTCTTCGAGCCGTCCCAGTTGACGGACCAGGTCATCAGGCCCTTGAGCGAGGTGCCGTAGTGCTTCCAGGCCTGGGAGACCAGTGACGGCGCCATGTAGCCGCCGCCCGCGCCCGACTGCGCGGGCAGGCCTGGGACCTGCTTGTCGTAGGGCACCTTGATCGTCGTGCCCTGCACCGTAAGGCCCTTGTTGAGACAGTCGGTCTGGGCGGTGAAGCCCTGCACGGTGCCGGCCGAGTACGAGTCGCCGGAGCAGCCGTACATGCTGCCGTTGTAGTACTGCATGTTCAGCCACCACAGTCGGCCGTTGTCCGCGTACTTCTTGATGATCGGCAGGTACGCGCCCCAGATCGAGCCGTAGGTGATGCTGCCGCCGGTCACGTAGGCCGTCTCCGGGGCCATGGTGAGCCCGAAGTTGGACGGCATCTGCGCCAGGATGCCGTCGATGATGCGGATCAGGTTGGCCTGCGAGGTGGACGGCTGGGAGATGCTGCCGCTGCCGGTCAGGCCCGTCTCGATGTCGATGTCGATGCCGTCGAAGTTGTACTTCTTCAGGACCGGGACGATCGTCGAGACGAACTTGTCCGCAACGGCGGTGGAGTTGAGGTCGATGCCGGCCGCCGCGCCGCCGATCGACATCAGGATCGTCTGGCCGGCGGCCTTGGCCGCGCACATCTCCGCGGGCGTCGCCACCTTCACGCCCGCGTCCATGCCGTCCTCCCACAGGGCCGTTCCGTCCGAACGGATCACGGGGAAGGCCGCGTTGATCACGTTGTAGCCGTGCGCGGCGATACGGGAGTCGGTGATCGGGGTCCAGCCGAAGGGCGGGTGGACGCCGTTGGCGGAGCCGTCCCAGTTCTCCCAGTAGCCCTGGAGGACCTTGCCGGCGGGCCTGGACTTCACCGCGCAGGTGTCGGCGGCGGAGGCGGCGGGCGCGGTGGCGATCGTGGCCAGGGGGGCGAGGACCGTCGCGGCGAGGGCGACGGCGAGCAGACGGGCTGTGCGGCGGATCATGCGGGGCCTCCCGGTGGGGGTCGGGGCGGGGACGCGCAGGTGTCGTAGGCATGACAGTGCTCGTGGTCCAGACCTCACGTCAATAGGTCTGGACCATGCTGAGGAAGTTGGAATGACAGATATTGAAATCTGTCAGCTGTCATGGCAGGGTGGACGGCATGACGATCCAGACACGCAAGCTCGGAACCACCGGTCCCCAGGTCTCCGCCCTCGGCCTCGGCTGCATGGGCATGTCCGCGCTCTACGGCGACGCGGACCGGGCGGAGTCGATCGCCACCGTCCACGCCGCCCTCGACCAGGGCGTGACGCTGCTCGACACCGGCGACTTCTACGCCATGGGCCACAACGAGATGCTGATCGGCGAGGCGCTGCGCACGGCCCCCGCTCCACTGCGTGAACAGGCCCTGACCAGCGTGAAGTTCGGCGCCCTGCGCGACCCGAACGGCGGCTGGAGCGGCTACGACGGACGGCCCGCCGCCGTGCGCAACTTCGCCGCCTACTCGCTCCAGCGCCTCGGCGTCGACCACATCGACGTCTACCGCATCGCCCGCGTCGACCCGGACGTGCCGATCGAGGAGACGGTCGGCGCGATCGCGGAGCTGGTCGAGAAGGGGTACGTGCGGCACATCGGGCTGAGCGAGGCGAGCGCGGAGAACATCCGGCGGGCCGCCGCCACCGCGCCCATCTCCGACCTGCAGATCGAGTACGCGATCATCACGCGCGACATCGAGCGGGAGATCCTGCCGACCACCCGCGAGCTGGGCATCGGCATCACGGCCTACGGCGTGCTCTCCCGGGGCCTGATCTCCGGCCACTTCAGCCGCGACCGGCAGCTCGCGGCGACCGACTTCCGGGCCGGGGCGCCCCGCTTCCAGGGCGACAACCTCCGGCACAACCTCGACCTCGTCGAGGCGCTGCGGAAGATCGCCGAGCAGAAGGGCGTGACGGTCGCGCAGATCGCCATCGCCTGGGTCCTGTCCCGCGGCGAGGACATCGTGCCGCTGGTCGGCGCGCGCACCCGGGAGCGGCTGACCGAGTCGCTGGGCGCGCTGGACGTGACGCTGGACGAGGCCGACCTGACGGCGATCGAGGAGGCCGTCCCGGCGGGCGCGGCGGCGGGCGACCGTTACCCGTCCGCGCAGATGGCACACCTCGGGACCGAGCACTGAGCGCGCTGCCGGGTACGGTCTAGGCCATGTCGACGACCCCGCAGACGCTGACCGCCGAGCGCATCCTCGAAGCGACCGAGGAGGTGCTGCGCCGCCACGGACCCGCCAAGGCGACCGTGGTGGACGTGGCCCGCGTGCTCGGCGTCAGCCACGGCAGCGTCTACCGCCACTTCCGTACGAAGGCGGCGCTGCGGGAGGCGGTGACCAAGCGGTGGCTGGACCGCACCACGGAGGTCCTGGCCGGCATCGCCGCGGACGCCGAACGCGATCCGGAGGCCCGGCTGCGCGAGTGGTGCGCGGCCCTCTTCGCCGCCAAGCGCCGCAAGGCGGGAGCCGATCCGGAACTCTTCGCCACGTACTCGGTCCTGGTCGGCGAGTCCGGCCAGGTGGTCGGCGAGCACATCGCGGAGCTGACCGCCCAGCTCACCCGGATCGTCCGCGCCGGCGCCGAAGCGGGCGTCTTCACGGCCGAGGACCCGGCGGTGGCGGCCCGCGCCCTGTTCCAGGCGACGGGCCGCTTCCACGACCCCTGCTATGCGAGTGAGTGGGAACTGCCGGGCGTGGAGGGGGAGTTCGAGGCCGTGGTGGACCTGGTGGTGCGGGGACTGCGGTCCTAAAGGGTGTTGCGGAAGGTTGTGTTCGGGCAGGTCAGGGCCCGTGGAGGCAGTCCTCTGGTCATGATGTGAGGGCGAGGTTGTGCATGTGGGCGACGGCCTGGACCGCGTGGTGGAGGCCGTCGCCGCGCTGCCGGCAGTCGCGGAGGATCTTGTAGTTCTTCATCCGGCCGATCACATGCTCCACCCGTGCACGCACCTTGCGGTGGGCGGCGTTGTCGTCCTCCTCGCCGGGCAGCAGGGGCCGGTGCGGGCGTTTGCGGTGCGGCACCACCATCTGGCAGTTGAGGTAGGCGCCGTCACCCAGGACGGTCACGCCCTGGCAGTGCTCGGCCAGCCCGGAGGCCCGCCAGGCGTGCGCGTCCGCGGTGGTGCCCGGCACCGGACGGGCGGCGGCGATCACAAGACGGGTGTCGGCATCGACGATGACCTGCACGTTCGCGGAGAACCGGTAGTTGCGTGACGATGAGCCCACCTGCCGGTCGCGGACCGGGACCAGGGTGCCGTCCACGATCCACAACCGGTCCGCGGCCTCGGCCGGGCGGGCCACGGGTTCGAGCGCGAGCAGCGGACCGAGCCGCTGGATGACACGGCACACCGTCGAGGAAGAGACGCCGAACAGCGGGCCCAGCTGCCGCATCGTCAGGTTCGTGCGGTAGTACACCGCCACCATCAGCACCCGCTCGGCCAACGGCAACGACCACGGCCGACCCCGCAGCGTGCCGTTGCCACCCCGCTCCCGCACCACCTTCAACAGACCCGCAAACTGCGTCACCCGCAGCCCCGTGAACGTCTCCACCCACACCCGCTCAGCCCTTAACACCCCAGCCATACAAGGGAGATGCCCAGCTCAGAGCCTTGTGCAACACCCTTTAGGGCCTGTTGCGAAAGTCCCGCCTGCCCGGCGACGCGACAGGCCCTAGCCCGCCACGTGGCGCCAGAAGTCGCGCATCACCGGGGTCGGGCTCGGGCTCTGCATGGCCGACTGGGTGAGCAGGATCGAGACGGTCGCCATGGGCGGGACGATGTGGGCCGCGGTGCCCGTGCCGCCCACCCAGCCGTAGCGGCCGGGGACGTTCCAGGGGTCGGCCGGGCTGACGTCCACCTGGCCGCCGTAGCCCCAGCCCTGGCCCTCCAGGAAGAGCGGGACGCGCTCGCGCTGCTCGGCCGTGAGGTGGTTGGTGGTCATCCGGCTCACCGACGTGGCGGACAGCAGCGGGCGGCCGTCCGGGGCGGTGCCGGAGTTCAGGAGCAGGCGGGCGAAGGCGAGGTAGTCGTCCGCCGTGGAGACCAGGCCGCCGCCGCCCGAGGGGAAGGCGGGAACCCGGCCGTACTGCCCGTCCGGCCGGTCGACGAGGTGCAGGGTGCCGTCCGGGTTCGGCGCGTACGCCGTGGTGAAGCGGTGCCGCTTCGACGCGGGCACCTCGAACGCCGTGTCCGTCATGCCCAGCGGCCCGAAGAGCCGTTCCGCGAGGAAGTCGGGGAGGCTGCGGCCCGAGGCGCGGGCGATCAGGACGCCCTGGAGGGCGGACGAGGTGCCGTAGAGCCAGGCCACGCCCGGCTGGTACAGCATCGGCACCCGGGCGAGCCGCTCCAGCCAGACGCCCGGCTCCGGCCAGGAGTGCAGCTCGTGGACGTTCTGCACCGCGGACAGCGCCCGCGCGGCGGGAAGCGAGAAGTCGACGTCCATGCCCCAGCCGGTGCGGGAGCTGAGCAGGTCCTCGACCGTGATCGGGCGGGCCGCCGGGACCACGTCCTCGACCGGGCTCGACGGGGTGCGTACCACCATCGGCCGCGCCAGCTCCGGCAGCCACTTCTCGACGGGCGCGTCCAGCTCGAGCACGCCGTCGTCGAGCAGCATCAGCAGCGCCGCGGCCGTGACCGGCTTGGTGAGCGAGGCGATCCGGAAGATCGAGTCCCGGGTCATCGGGGCGGTGCCGCCGGTGTCCATCGCCCCGAGGGTCACCGCCTCGACGTCGTCACCGCGGGCCACCAGGGCCACGGCACCGGGCACGGTGCCCGCCTCGACGTGCCGGTTCAGGATGTCGTGCAGAGCGCTCATGGGTGGCCTTCCGGTGCGTGGTCGTCGTACCGTCTACGCCTTCTACGACCGCCGGGGCGACGGAAAGTCATCGGCCGGGGAGCGTTCCGCCCGCCGGGGAGCCCTACTCGTCGGACGGGTCCACCGTCGCCTGGTGCGCCTCGGCCAGATGCTCCTCCGCCTTCAGCCAGGGCAGGAACTGCGCGGCCTTGCGCCAGCCGCAGGTGTCGCATCTGATCGTGCGCTGCACTCCGGTCCGCTGCACCCGGACGACGTGCTCACGTCCGTGCTGGTCCCAGCGGCTCACCTTGCTCGTCTTGATCTCCAGCATGCTGCCTCGCCTCCGACACAGGAGTGTGCAGCAAGACCAACATCAACAGGGTTTTCTTCACAGCGAGTTGGCCAATCCGTGAGCGGCTCCCCACAACCGCCGCCGGGCCGGCCCGCCCGCGCTCACCCGATGGTCCGCGGCAGCCGCAGGCTCAGCAGCCCGGTCAGCGCCACACAGCCCAGCTGTACCAGGAGCGTCGTGACCAGGGCGTCCTGCATCCCGTGGGCCGGGACGAGGGAGAGGAAGAGGGTGCCCAGGGCGGCCACGCCGAGCGCCAGCGCCGACTGCTGGGTGGTCATCATCACGCCACTGCCCACACCGGCCCGTGCGCCCGGCACCTCGGAGAGGACGACCCGGAAGATGATCGGGAGCTGGAGCGCCTGCCCCGCGCCCGCGAGGGCCGCGCCGGGGAGCAGTTCGACGAAGCCGAGGTCCGGCCAGGAGCGCCAGGCGGCCAGCGCCATCAGCCCGACACCGAGCCCCTGGACCACCGCGCCGGCGGTCACGACCCGGGTGCCGTACCGGGCGACGAGCCGCGGGCCGCAGAGCGAGACGAAGAAGAAGACGACGGCCATGGGCGCGAGCGCCAGCCCCGCGGGCACCGGCCCGAGTCCCGCGCCCCGCTGCAGGGCGACGGCGATCACGAACATGAACCCGCTGAAGCCGACCGAGAACGGGACGATCATCACCAGGCCGCGGCGCAGCGAGGTGAGCGCGAACAGGCTCGGCGGCACCAGCGGCGTACGGCCCTGCCGGTCCGCCCGGCGCTCGACCGCGTAGAACGCCGCCGTCACGAACGGGAAGGCCACCAGCGACAGCCAGGTCCACAGCGGCCAGCCCGCCGAGCGGCCCTCGGTGAGCGGGGCCAGCAGCGCGAGCAGGGACGCGGTGAGCAGGACGGTGCCGGGTCCGTCCACCGGCTCCGGGTGCTGCGAGCGGGTCTCGGGCACCCCGCGCACGGCCAGCACCAGGCCGACGACGACCACGGGCACGTTCACCAGGAACACCGAGCGCCAGCCGGTGCCCCACAGGTCGGCGGCCACCAGGACCCCGCCGAGGATCTGCCCGGCCACCATGGACAGCCCGGCCGTGGCGCCGTAGAGGCCCATGGCCTTGGCCCGGCGCGGTCCGGCCGTGGCCGACTGGATGGTGGCGAGCACCTGCGGCAGCATCGCGGCCGCCGCGGCGCCCTGGGCGACCCGGGCCGCGACCAGGGTCCAGGCGCTGGGCGCGAGCCCGCACGCCAGCGAGGTCACGCCGAAGGCGGCCATGCCGCCGAGGAAGAAGCGGCGCCGCCCGAACAGGTCGCCGAGCCGTCCGCCGAGGACGAGCAGGACGGCGTAGGCGAGTCCGTAGCCGGCGACGACCAGTTCGAGGACGGACTCGCTCGCGTGCAGGTCCCTGCCGATGGTCGGCAGGGCGACGTTCACGATGAAGAAGTCGATGAGAGGCAGTGCCGCTGCCAGCAGCACGGTGAAGAGCCCGAGGCCGCCCAGCGAGGGTGTCGCGGGCGGCGTCCGGACGGTGCGTGTAGCGATGGTTTCGGTCACGTGGCCAAGCCTGCGGCCGGGCCCAGACTGGTACCAGAGTCTTCTTATCCTGGTAGAAGGAGTACCTGGCAACAGGGTCCGCGCGGCGGCAGGCTGGAGGGATGACGACCATGGCCCAGGATCAGGCGGTACGCACCCCGGACACCCCTGCGACCAGGGACGCCGGTTCGGTACGGCGGCACGAGCTCGCCGCGTTCCTGCGGCACCGCCGCGAGCACATCACGCCCGAACAGGTCGGCCTGCCCCGGGGCCGCCGGCGCCGCACCCCGGGCCTGCGCCGCGAGGAGGTCGCGCACCTCGCCGCCGTCGGCGTCACCTGGTACACGTGGCTGGAGCAGGCCCGCGACATCCAGGTCTCCGTGCAGGTCCTGGACGCCCTGGCCCGCACGCTCTTCCTGGACCCCAGCGAGCGGGCGCACCTCTTCCAGCTGGCGGGCCAGGTCGACCCCACCCCGGCCCGGGACTGCCCGTCGATCACGCCGGGCGTGCGCACGGTCCTGGAGCAGCTGGAGCCGGTGCCGGCCTGCGTGCAGAACAGCCGCTACGACATCCTGGCCTACAACCGCACCTACGGCCTGCTGCTGTGCGACCTGGACGCGGTGCCGGCCGAGGACCGCAACTGCATGGTCCTGTCCTACACCAACGCCGACTGGCGCTCGTCGATCGTCCACCTCGACGAGGCGCAGCGTCTGATGGCCGCCCGTTTCCGCGCCACGATGGCGGGTCATCTCGCCGAGCCCGCCTGGAAGATGCTGCTCAAGCGGCTGCGCGCGGAGTCCCCGGACTTCTGCGAGATGTGGGACCGCCACGAGGTGGTCGCCCACCGCACCAAGCGCAAGGAGTTCGACAACCGCTACGTGGGCCGCATCACGGTCCACCACACCGACCTCTGGCTCGGCCCCGAACTGGGCCCCCGCCTGGTGACCTACGCCCCGGTCGACGACGAGTCGAGGCACCGCCTGGAACAACTCCAGCAGATAGCCCTGGAGAGGCCACCGGCCCGAGTGGGCTGACTGCAGGCAGGTGTTGTTCGACGCGACGGGCTCACACAGGTCTTGGCGCGAGGGGCTCACTGCAGGGTTTCCAGGGGCGCGGGGAACGGCGCGACCGGCCCCCACCGACCCGCACTCGCCGTACTACGCGACGACCCCCGCCGCTTCACGGACCTCCGCCGACCGCAACCGGTCCGCCGTACGCTCCGCCGTACCCCGCGCCCACCGCCCACTCGTCACGACCCCGAGCACCAGCACAGCCGCGCCGCAGGCGACCAGCACCCACCACCCCGGCACGGACGCGTCCACGAACTTCGACCGGTACGACGACCCCGCCACGCCGGAGGCGAGCAGTGCCCCGACCACCGCGACCCCGAGCGTCTGCCCCAGCTGACGGCTCGTGGACGCGACCGCCGCCGCGACTCCCGCCTGCGCCCGCGGCATCCCGGACACCGCCGTGTTGGTGATCGGCGCGTTCACGAACCCGAAGCCGACACCGAACAGCACGTACCCCAGGAACAGCGTCACGTCGGACGTCTCCGCGTCGAACGCCGCGAACAGCACCGCGCTCACCGTCATGGCGATCCCCGCGATCACCAGTGGCAGCCGCGGCCCGCGACTGCCCACCAGCCGTCCGGACAGCGGCGCGCACAGGAACATCGGCACCGCCATCGGCAGCATCCACAGGCCGGCGTGCAGCGCGCTCAGCCCGCGGACGTTCTGCAGGTACAGCGTCGACAGGAACAGGAAGCCACCGAGCGAGGCGAAGGCGCTGATCGCGATGACCGTCGCCCCGCTGAACGGCACGGAGTGAAAGAAGCGCAGGTCGATGAGGGGCTCCTCGCGCCGCGGCTCGTACCGGAGCAGTCCGGCCAGCGCGACCGCCGCGATCAGGGCGAACGGCAGGACGGAGCCGGCACCGGAGTCCGGCGCCTCGATGATCGCGTACGTCAGGGAGCCGAACAGCGCGATGACCAGGACCTGCCCGACCGGGTCGGGACGGCGGGCCCGGGGAGCGCGGGAGTCGGGCACGAAGCGCAGGGTGAGCAGCAGTGCGGCCAGGCCCACCGGCAGGTTGACCCAGAAGATCGAACGCCAGCCGACCGACTCCACCAGCAGTCCGCCGACCAGCGGGCCGGCGGCCATCGATATGCCGACGACGGCGCCCCACACGCCGATCGCCCGGGCGCGCTCGCGCGGGTCCGTGAAGGTGTTGGTGATGATCGACATCGCGACCGGGTTGAGCATCGAGCCGCCCACCGCCTGGACCATGCGGAACGCGATCAGCGCGTCCAGGCTGGGGGCGAGGGAGCAGAGCAGTGAGCCGAGGGAGAAGACGACCAGGCCCGCCATGAAGACCTTCTTGCGGCCCACCCGGTCACCGGTGGAGCCGGCGAGCATCAGCAGCGAGGCCAGGACCAGGGTGTAGGCGTCGATCGTCCACTGGAGACCCGAGGTGGGGGCGTCCAGATCCTGCTGCATCGACGGCAGGGCGACGTTCAGCGCGGTGGTGTCGAGGCTCACGATCAGCAGGCTCATGCAGCAGATCGCGAGCACCAGGAGACGTCGTCGGGGGCTGAGCTCTGGCATGTCCGTCATCGTACGACTATTTCGATAGTGCGTCTAACTAATGACCGTTACAAGATCCGTGGGCCGGGCACTCGGCGGCGTACGGGACAATGGGGGAATGCCCACGCCCCTCTCCTCCTTGCAGATCGGTCCGCACGCCGTCACGCCGCCCGTCGTGCTCGCGCCCATGGCCGGGATCACCAACGCGCCGTTCCGCACCCTGTGCAGGGAGTTCAGCGGCGGCAAGGGCCTGTTCGTGAGCGAGATGATCACGACCCGGGCGCTGGTCGAGCGCAACGAGAAGACCATGCAGCTCATCCACTTCGACGCGAGTGAGAAGCCGCGGTCCATCCAGTTGTACGGCGTCGATCCGGCCACCGTCGGCAAGGCCGTCCGCATGATCGCGGAGGAGGACCTGGCCGACCACATCGACCTGAACTTCGGCTGCCCGGTGCCGAAGGTGACGCGGAAGGGCGGCGGCTCGGCGCTGCCGTACAAGCGGAACCTGCTGCGCGCGATTCTGCGGGAGGCGGTGTCGGGGGCCGGCGATCTTCCCGTCACCATGAAGATGCGCAAGGGCATCGACGACGACCACATCACGTATCTCGACGCCGGGCGGATCGCGGTCGAGGAGGGCGTGACGGCGATCGCGCTGCACGGGCGGACGGCCGCCCAGCACTACGGCGGCACGGCGGACTGGTCGGCCATCGCGCGGCTGAAGGAGCACGTGCCGGAGATCCCCGTGCTCGGCAACGGCGACATCTGGTCGGCCCAGGACGCGCTGCGGATGGTGCGGGAGACCGGGTGCGACGGGGTGGTCGTGGGACGGGGGTGCCTGGGGCGGCCCTGGCTGTTCTCGGATCTGGTGGCGGCGTTCGAGGGGCGCCCGGAGGATGTCGCGCGGCCCTCATTGCGGGAGGTCGCCGACGTCATGGTGCGGCACGCCACGCTGCTCGGGGAGTGGATCGGCAACGAGTCGAAGGGCGTCGTCGACTTCCGCAAGCACGTCGCCTGGTACCTGAAGGGGTTCGCGGTCGGCAGCGAGATGCGCAAGCGGCTCGCGGTCACCTCCTCGCTGGAGGAACTGCGGTCCGGGCTGGACGAGTTGGACCTGGACCAGGCGTGGCCGTCCGGCGCGGACGGGCCGCGGGGACGGACGTCCGGCAACAACCGGGTCGTGCTGCCGGACGGGTGGCTGAAGGACCCCTACGACTGCGCGGGCGTCGGCGAGGACGCGGAACTGGACACGTCGGGCGGCTGACGCCTGCCCGCGGCGCCCGAGCGGGGTCGTCGCCTGGCGCGCCGGGTGCGGGTCGGTGGGGCTGGCCGCGCAGTTCCCGGCGCCCCTGAAAAGCCCCCGGGACCCCGCCGTCAGCCCCTTGTCGGGTGGGGGGTCGAGCCGTAGGCCGTCAGGAACTTGTCCCGGAAGGCGCTCATCTTCCAGACCGGGGCGTCGTGGGCGGGCCGGAGGCCGTCCGTCCAGCCCCAGTCGGCGATCTTGTCGAGGACCTTGGGGTCCTTGGCCACGATGGAGATCGGGACGTCCCGGCTCGCGTGGTTGCCGCTGACGCGGGCGATGGGCTGATGGTCGCCGAGGAAGACCAGGACGGTGTTGTCGTTGCCGTAGCGCTCCAGCCACTGGGTCAGGGCGGTCACCGAGTACTGGACCGACTTGCCGTACTGTGCCTGCGACTTGGGCGAGCTGGTGATGATGTCGGCCGGCTTCTTGCCCGCGTCGTGGATGGCGTCGAAGACCTTGCCGTCACCCAGCTGGTCCCAGGGCACCATCTTGGGGATCGGGGCCCAGGGCTGGTGGCTGGAGGTCAGGATGAGGAACGACATCCGGGACTTGCCGTCGGCCGGCTTCTTGCTGTGCACCCGCTGCTGGAACTGTTCGAGGGCGTACTGGTCCGGCATCGTCGACCAGCTGAACTTCGGTCCCTGGTAACCCAGCTGGAAGGCGTTGTAGACCTTGTCGAGGCCGTACCACTTCGCCTCCGGCCAGCCCTTCTGCACGCCCGGCATGACACCCACGGTGTCGAACGCGCCCGTCTTCTGGAACGCCTTGGTGATCGTGAGGTGCTCGCCGTTGCCCGCGGTGACCGTCCTGTAGCGGTTCTGGTTGTTGATCCACAGGCCCGACATGGTCGTGGAGTGGCCGAGCCAGCTGCTGCCGCCGTACGTCGCCGACGTCAGCCAGCCGCTCTTGGCGTGGAAGCCCACCTCGGCGAGCGCCTTGGTGCGCGCGTCCAGCGTCGCGTCGACGCCGGGCGCCTCGACCGGGTCCTCGATCGCGCTGCGGCCGTAGCTCTCGATGAACGAGAAGACCATGTCCTTGCCGCGCAGGTCCGGCACCAGCTGGCTGGGCGGCGTCGCGCCGAAGGTGTCCGCGCGGGCCGTCTTGCCGAAGGCGGCCTCGTCCCGGATCGCGTCCCGGACCCGCTCCGCGCGGTACTTGAGCATCGTGACGGTGTGCTCGGCCGACAGCGGCACACCGGCGTTCTGCAGGTTCAGGCTCGCGCAGACCATCCAGAACGCGCTCAGCACGAGCAGGACGCGGGTCGAGTGGCCCGGGTTGCGCCCCACCAGGCCGCCGACGCGGACCACCGCGAGCACCATCACCGCGAGGATGAGCGCGACGAGCAGGACGACGCCGATCGCGGCGAGTTCGGCCGTCCCCTTGCCGAGCGTGTCGCCCAGGTACGACTGCGCGTCGGTCAGCAGCGGCCAGTCCAGGATGATGTTGAAGCCGCGGCCGAGGTACTGGTAGAAGCCGATGTCCAGCAGGTTCAGGACCGTCAGCACGCCGAGCATCAGCCCGAACAGCACGCCCGCGATCAGCCGCGGCCTGCGCGGCAGCGCGGTCAGCACGGCCGCCCCGAGCAGCGCCTCCACCGGAAGCCTGAGGAACTCGGCGGTGCGGAAGGTCTCCCACCGGTTCGGCATCACGAGCGCCGCGACGACGACGACGAGTGCGAGCGCCGTCACCGCGATGCCGATGACCTGCGCCGGCCTGGGGTGCGCCGTCTTCCAGCGCCGCCAGGCCCGGCGGGGGTGCGGACGGGGCAGGGCACGCAGGCGGGAGAGGAGCGTCGGGGCGGGCGGGGGCGTCCTGGCGGCGAGGACCAGCTCCTTGCCGGGCTCTCGCTTCGTGGTCGCCTCGGACGCGTCCTCGGGTGCCCCTGCCGTATCAGTTGTCTGGCGCGTGCTCGTGTCCTGGGACAACCCGAAGGTCCTTCCGTGCGTGGCCCTGAAGCGGAGTGGCGGGCCACGCTGGGGAGGCTGGGACCCGCCACCAGTCCGTACGGCCACTCCCGGGTCCCTGTTCAGCGGCCGACGGCAAACACCGGGCAAACGCCTCACCAACGGTTCGGACAGCGCCCTGGTCCTTTGTCTTCAGGGGCGCGGGGAACGGCGCGACAAGCCACGATGCACCGGCAGTCGCCCACTCACCGATCGCACCGAGCCCTCAGGCGCCACCGACCGCCGTCAGCAGAGCGAGGGGCGCCGCGGCCGAACGGGACTCTCGTACGCACGCGTGCGGATACGGCACCGGCTCCGTGTGCGTGTCCCGCCCGTACCCCGCGAGCACCTCCGGCAGCCGGTGCCCCGCGGCCGTCGCCGCGTCCACCAGGGCGTGGGCCACCGTGCGGGCCTCGTCGTGCAGGCCGTACCGGGCGAGCCCCAGTGTGATCAGCGCGTTGTCGTGCGGCCACACCGAACCGCGGTGGTACGACAGCGGGTGGTACGCCGCCTGTCCGGCGGCCAGCGTCCGCACGCCCCAGCCGGAGAAGAAGTCCGGCTCCAGCAGCCGCCGGCCCACGGCCTCCCCGTACTCCTTGTCCAGCAGGCCCGACCACAGCAGATGCCCGGCGTCGGAGGCGAGGGCGTCGACCTGGTGGCCGTCGCCGTCGAGGGCGAGCGCGAAGAACGAGCGGTCCGGCATCCAGAAGTCCCGCTGGAACCGGTCGCGCAGATCCCCGGCGGCCTGCTCCAGCAGCGACGCGTACGTCTCGTCCTCCCACAGCGTGCGCGCGAGCCACGCCGTGCGGCGCAGCGCGTCGTAGGCGTACCCCTGTGCCGCGGCCGCCGTCACCGCGCCACTGGCGCGCGTCCCGTCGGCGGAGCAGATCGCGCCGGGGGAGTCCTTCCAGTTCTGGTTGGCGAGGCCGCCCTGGTCGGCGCGGTAGACGAGATAGCCGCGCGAGGTCAGCCCGCCGTGGTCCAGCATCCAGCCGACGGCGGCGCGGGCGTGGGACTCCAGCCGGCGGGCGAGCGCCGCGTCCCCGGTCCGCTCGACGTACGCGCCCAGCAGGACGAGGAAGAGCGGCGTCGCGTCCACGGAGCCGTAGTAGCGCCCGTACGGCACCTGCCCGAAGTGCGCCAGCTCGCCGTGGCGGACCTCGTGCACGATCTTGCCCGGCTGGGACACCGAGTCCGCGCCGATCTCGGTGGCCTGGACGGCGGCGAGGGCGGGGAGTGTGGCGGCGGCCAGCTGCGGGCGGTAGGGGAGGGCGAAGAGCGAGGTGAGCAGGGCGTCGCGGCCCAGCAGGGTCAGGAACCAGGGCGCGCCCGCGGCCGGCACCCGCAGCTCCTCGCCGTCCGGGCCGGTCGCGCTGATCTGCAGGGAGGCGAGGTCGGCGAGTCCCCGGGCGCAGGCCGCCGCCAGTTCGGGCCAGCCGGTCGGGAAGGAAACGCCCTCCACGAACTCGCCCTCCAGCGCGAGGAGTTCGTCGTTCGCGGCGCTCGGGGACACCGGGACCCGCGGCTCGCTCGTCGCCCCGTGCGGGCGGGCCGCGACCCGCAGCAGCAGCTCCGCCGTACCGTGCGGCTCGAGCTCCAGGGTCCACACGAGGCGGCGGGCGCCGGTGCCGGTCTCCTCGACGGCGTCCGGCGCGGGGTCGGCCGTCACCGTCGTACGGGAGAGCCATTCGCCGCGCCGGTAGCCGAACTCCACGCCGTCGTCGAGGACATGGCGGGAGCGGACGGCGCCGGTCTTGGCGTAGGTGCGGTAGTCGGAGCGCAGCTCGAACTGGTCGGTGAAGTCGGCGTCCGCGGTGACCGCGAGGCGGACCGTCGTCGGCACGGGGCGGTTGCTGGTCACCCGCAAGGACTCCACGAACGCGCCGTCGCCGAGGGCCTGTTCACGGAAGACCGTGCATGCGGGCGGCTCCTGGCGGCCGCCGCGCGGGACGAGCACGCAGCGCGTGGTGTCGCCGTCCGCGACCGGCGTGAGCGTCTGCGGCACCGCTCCGTCCACCGTCAGCTGCCAGCGGCTCAGATGGCGGGCGTCGCGGACGAACAGCCCGTCGGGCGGGCCGGATCCCCGCACCCCGCTGATGTCGCCGCCGTCGCCGACGGCCGCGAACGTCGCGCCGTGCACGAGCAGATGCTGTCGGTCCGTCATCCCCGGTCCCCTCCCGTGACTGCCCTGTCACTCCTGTCGAACGTGCGAGCGCCCGCGGGGGACACGCCGTGTCCGGGGCGCTCGTGGAGCAGATCCAGCGCGAGCGCGGCGGTCCAGCCGAACCCGCTCGCGCCGCACGCCTCGCCGGTGTACGGGTCCACGTACTCCGCGAACCCGGAGGCGGCGGCGAGGTCCAGGACGGCGTCGCGCAGGGCGTCGGCCCGGTCCCGCTCGCCGTGTGTGCGCAGCCCGCGCTCCAGCAGCCAGCTCGTGTTGAACCAGGCGGGACCGCGCCAGTAGCGGTGCCGGTCGAAGGCCTCGCCGAGCAGGTCGTGGCTGGGCACGAGCCGGGTGACGGCGCCGACCCCGAAGTGCGGTCCGCCCAGGGTGCGCAGCAGCGCCGCGACGACGTCCCGCGGCAGGCCGGGCAGCAGCAGCGGCACGAGGCCGGTGACCCCGCGCTCGGGGATCAGGCCGCCGGTGGGGGAGCGCAGGTCCCGGCACAGGAACATGCCGCTCGCCGGATCCCACAGCCGCTCCACCAGCGCCGCCGTCAGCCGTTCCGCGCGCGCGTGCCGGGCCGTCGCCGTGGCGCCGAGCTCCCGGGCGATCCGTGCGAGCGCGTGCTCGGAGGCGATGAGCAGGGCGTTGAAGGCGGGGTCCTCCACCGCGAACTCGCCGCCCCCGTCGGCGTATTCACGGTCCCGGTAGTCCGCCGCCAGCCGCACGTACCGCCCGTAGTCCAGATCCGTCGGCCGGTCCTCGGCGGCCCCGTGGTCGAGGTCGGCGCGGCGGAAGGAGCGGGCCGGGGCGGGCGTGATGCGGCTCAACGGCACGTCCCAGCAGGGGCTGTTGTCCATGCCCTGCTCCCAGGGGTGCACGACGGACGCGAGCCCGCCCCCGCCGAGGTCCCGCCGGTGCAGCAGATAGCGGTGCCAGGCGGCGAGCCGCGGGTAGACGCGGGCCAGGAAGCCGCGTGCCCGGGACAGCCCCGGGTCGGCCAGGTGCACCAGCCAGGCCGCCAGCGCGTGCACCGGTGGCTGCACGATGCCGGAGGTCTGTACGGTGCGCGGGGCCCCCGCGCGGCGCCCGGCGTTCGAGGAGCGCCAGAAGTCGGGGCTCGGGAAGTACGCGTCGAGCGGGACGGAGGGGTTGAAGACGATGTGCGGAACGCGTCCGTCCTCCCACTGCGCGCCCAGCAGCGTCTCCAGCTCGGTCTGCGCCCGTAACGGCGACACGTGCCGCAGGCCGATCGCGATGAACGCGGAGTCCCACGACCACTGGTGCGGATACAGGCTGCGCGAAGGAACGGTGGACGTCCCCGTCCAGTTGCCGTCCAGGACGCGCACGGCCCGGTCGTGGAGCGAACCCGGCGCCGGCGGTGGATCGTATGCAATGGAGGGCGCCGCGGCGCGGCCGGTGAGTTGGGCAGTGCGATTCACGCGGGGCTCCCCGAAAAGACGTCCGGCAGGCCGGTGCGGTCGCGGCCATCCTAGAGTTACGTCTACTTAACATGCAAAACTCACTATGTAATGCAAGCTTGATGAACACAAGGGGGTGCACATGACGGGACGGGGCCAGGCTCGCGCCGGCGATCTGCTCGAACTGGTACGAAGCGGACGCGCGACCACACGGGGGGCGCTCCAGCAGGTCACCGGACTCTCCCGGGCCACCGTCGGACAGCGCCTGGACCGCCTCTTCCGGGCGGGCTGGCTGCGCGAGGGCGCCGGCGGCCCGGTCGACTCGCCCCTCGGCGGCCGCCCCTCCATCACGCTGGAGTTCGACGACGACCACGCCGTCGTGCTCGCCGCCGACCTCGACACCCGGCATGCCCGCGCGGCCGTGCTCTCCCTGGGCGGCGAGATCCTGGCCGAGCACTCCGGGACACTCGTGATCGAGGACGGGCCCGACGCCGTGCTCGGCGAACTCGGCCGCTGGTTCGGCGACTTGCTGGTCAAGGCCGGGCGGCGGGCGCAGACCGTCTGCGGGATCGGGCTCGCGGTGCCCGGACCCGTCGACAGCGAGACCGGCCGGGTCGTGCAGCCGCCGATCATGCCCGGCTGGGACGGCTACGACATAAGAGGCCGGCTGGCCGCCTCCTTCGGCGCGCACACGGGCGCCGGGCCGGTGCCGGTGCTGGTGGACAACGACGCGAACCTCATGGCCTACGGCGAACAGCGCGCCTCGCACCCGGACTGCTCGGCGTTCGTCCTGGTCAAGGTGTCGACCGGTATCGGCGCCGGGGTGGTGGTCGGCGGCTCGATCTACCGCGGCATCGACGGCGGCGCCGGGGACATCGGGCACATCCGGGTGGGCGCGGAGACGCTGTGCCGGTGCGGCTCCCGCGGCTGCCTGGCCGCCGTCGCGAGCGGTGGCGCCGTGGCGCGGCGGCTGCGGGAGGCCGGGGTGCCCGCGGCCTCGGGTGCGGACGTACGGGATCTGCTGGCGGCCGGGCACCCCGAGGCGGTCGGGCTGGCGCGAGAGGCGGGCCGGCAGGTCGGGGACGTCCTGGCGACCGTCGTCACGCTGCTGAATCCCGGGGTGCTGATGATCGCGGGAGATTTGGCCGGAACCCCCTTCCTCACGGGCGTCCGGGAACTGCTGTACCAGCGGGCGCTGCCCCGCTCCACGGCCCACCTCGAGGTGGTCACCTCGCAGCTGGGAGAGCGGGCGGGGCTGGTGGGGGCGGGTGCGCTGGTCGTGGAGTACCTGTATGCCCCGGAACGGGCGGAGGAGCGGCTGCGGGCGATGGGCGTGTGACGTCCCTGTTTCCGTCCCGCCCTCCGTCTCGGAAGCCGTCCGCATGGTGGTATCCGGCCGTCTGTGGGAGCGTGATTCTTGCCACCCTTGATAAGGGTGGCGCTCAGATGAGCGGATCTTGACCGGCTGCACTTCACGAAGGGGTGGCACTCGGTGCCACCCCTTGATCGTTCATCGATCGAAATCAGACGCGCGAAAGGTCGCTCAGATGAGCGCAAAAGTGCGCCTCTCGGTGTCGATGCGTTCAAGAAGTGAAAACATCGGCGCTCTGACGCTTGCCAAGCTTTGACTTTCGATCCGCTGGCGGACGAGTGGTTACAGGCGCATGACGCGTGCGTGGACGTACCCAGACGCCTTCGATCTGGGTATGTTCCTCGCCGTCAGGGCAGCCACCGCGTCCTCGAGGGAGTCGAGACCGTGTCGGAAAACAAAGAACCTCACGTGGCGAAGTTCGTCTACGACTTCACCGAGGGAAACAAGGACCTCAAGGACCTCCTGGGTGGCAAGGGCGCGAACCTCGCCGAGATGACCAACCTGGGACTCCCCGTTCCCCCCGGCTTCACCATCACGACGGAAGCCTGCAAGGTCTACCTCGACAGCGGCGAGGAGCCGGCGGCACTGCGTGACGAGGTGAGTGCGCACCTCGACGCCCTCGAGGCCCGCATGGGCAAGAAGCTCGGCCAGTCCGACAACCCGCTGCTGGTCTCCGTCCGCTCCGGCGCCAAGTTCTCCATGCCGGGCATGATGGACACCGTCCTGAACATCGGGCTCTCCGACAAGTCCGTGCAGGGCCTGGCCAAGCAGGCCGGCGACGACCGCTTCGCCTGGGACTCCTACCGCCGCCTCATCCAGATGTTCGGCAAGACGGTCCTCGGCGTCGACGGCGAGCTCTTCGAGGAGGCCCTCGACAAGGCCAAGGAGGCCAAGAAGGTCTCGGTCGACACCGAGCTGGAGGCCGCCGACCTCAAGAAGCTGGTCACCACCTTCAAGAAGATCGTGAAGAAGGAGGCCGGCCGGGACTTCCCGCAGGACCCGCGCGAGCAGATGGACCTCGCCATCCACGCGGTCTTCGACTCCTGGAACACCGACCGCGCCAAGCTCTACCGCCGGCAGGAGCGCATCCCCGGCGACCTCGGCACGGCCGTCAACGTCTGCTCCATGGTCTTCGGCAACCTCGGCCCGGACTCCGGAACCGGCGTCGCCTTCACCCGCGACCCCGCCTCCGGCCACCAGGGCGTCTACGGCGACTACCTGCAGAACGCGCAGGGCGAGGACGTGGTCGCGGGCATCCGCAACACGGTCCCGCTCGCGGAGCTGGAGCAGATCGACAAGAAGTCGTACGACCAGCTGATGCAGATCATGGAGACCCTGGAGAACCACTACAAGGATCTCTGCGACATCGAGTTCACCATCGAGCGCGGCCAGCTGTGGATGCTGCAGACCCGCGTCGGCAAGCGCACGGCCGGCGCCGCCTTCCGTATCGCGACCCAGCTGGTGGACCAGGGCCTGATCGACGAGACCGAGGCGCTCCAGCGCGTCTCCGGCGCGCAGCTGGCCCAGCTGATGTTCCCGCGCTTCGACGAGGAGGCCAAGACCGAGCAGGTCGGCCGGGGCATCGCCGCCTCGCCCGGCGCGGCGGTCGGCAAGGCCGTCTTCGACTCCTACACGGCCGTCAAGTGGTCCCGCTCCGGCGAGAAGGTCATCCTCGTCCGCCGTGAGACCAACCCCGACGACCTCGACGGCATGATCGCGGCCGAGGGCATCCTCACCAGCCGCGGCGGCAAGACCTCCCACGCCGCCGTCGTCGCGCGCGGCATGGGCAAGACCTGTGTGTGCGGTGCCGAGGAGCTCGAGGTCGACACCAAGCGCCGGCGGATGACCGTGCCCGGCGGGCGCGTGGTGGAGGAGGGCGACCTCATCTCCATCGACGGCTCCAGCGGCAAGGTCTACCTGGGCGAGGTCCCGGTCGTCCCGTCGCCCGTCGTCGAGTACTTCGAGGGCCGGATGCACGCCGGCGCCCAGGACGCCGGCGAACTGGTCGAGGCCGTGCACCGGATCATGGCGTTCGCCGACCGCAAGCGCCGGCTGCGGGTGCGCGCCAACGCGGACAACGCCGAGGACGCGCTGCGCGCCCGCCGCTTCGGCGCCCAGGGCATCGGCCTGTGCCGTACGGAGCACATGTTCCTCGGCGACCGGCGCGAGCTGGTCGAGCGCCTCATCCTGGCCGACACGGAGGGGGAGCGCGAGGAGAGCCTGAAGGCCCTGCTGCCGCTGCAGAAGAAGGACTTCGTCGAGCTGTTCTCGGCGATGGACGGCCTGCCCGTCACCGTCCGTCTGCTCGACCCGCCGCTGCACGAGTTCCTGCCGGACATCACCGAGCTGTCGGTGCGGGTGGCCCTCGCCGAGTCCCGCCAGGAGTCCCACGAGAACGACCTGCGCCTGCTCCAGGCCGTGCACCGGCTGCACGAGCAGAACCCGATGCTGGGTCTGCGCGGCGTCCGCCTCGGCCTGGTCATCCCCGGTCTGTTCACCATGCAGGTGCGCGCCATCGCGGAGGCGGCCGCCGAGCGCAAGGCCGCCAAGGGCGACCCGCGCGCCGAGATCATGATCCCGCTCGTGGGCACCGTCCAGGAGCTGGAGATCGTCCGCGAGGAGGCCGACGCCGTCATCGCCGAGGTCGAGGCCGCGACCGGCACACAGCTCAAGCTCTCCATCGGCACGATGATCGAGCTGCCGCGCGCCGCCCTCACGGCCGGGCAGATCGCGGAGGCCGCCGAGTTCTTCTCCTTCGGCACCAACGACCTCACCCAGACGGTGTGGGGCTTCAGCCGGGACGACGTGGAGGCGAGCTTCTTCACCGCGTACCTGGAGAAGGGCATCTTCGGCGTCAGCCCGTTCGAGACGATCGACAAGGACGGCGTCGGCTCGCTGGTCAAGCTGGCGGCGAAGGCCGGCCGGGAGACCCGCCCCGACCTGAAGCTCGGCGTCTGCGGCGAGCACGGCGGCGACCCGGAGTCGGTCCACTTCTTCCACGAGGTGGGCCTGGACTACGTCTCCTGCTCGCCGTTCCGGATCCCGGTGGCGCGCCTGGAGGCCGGGCGCGCGGCGACGCAGTCGGAGGGCAGCGACCACCGCTGAGCGCTCCGCGGGACGTGAGCGAACCCTGCGTCCCGTGAGCGCCCGGCACTCCCTGAGCCCCGGAGCCGTCGTCCGTCCCCGACCCTCAAGACCGATGGACGGCGGCTCCGGATCACGAAAGGAGGGGCGGCACCTTGTGCGGGGTGCCGCCCCTTCGTGATGCTCGGGCGGGGTCGGTCAGAAGGCGCCCTGGGTGTTGACCGGGCCGACCTGGAAGGTGTGCGAGCAGACCTTCCAGTGCGCCGGTATCCGCACCGACGTGTACGACGCCGGCGGGTAGATCCGCAGGTAGCTGCCGGTGCGCCCGCAGGCGCCGCCGATCGGGCCGTTGGTGGTGCGGATGACCGCGGAGGCGGAGTGGCCGGGCGCGAGCACGACCGTGGCGTAGGAACGGCCGCTGCGCGTGGCCGCCGGGCCGATCTGCCGGTTCCTGGAATCCAGGACGCTCACGCCCGGGTACCCGCGCAGGGCACAGCTGTCGCGGCCGGTGTTGGTGAACCTGATCGGCAGGTACAGCGAGCCCGCCGCGCCTTCCTGGCGGCCCGTCGACAGCCGCAGGCCGTCGGCCGTGCAGGTGCGCACGCTGCTCGCGGCCGGCGCGGCCGAGGTCGTCGCCGAGGCGTTCCAGGTGAGGCCGGCGGTGGTGAGTGCGGCGAGTGCGGCGGTCAGTGAGACGGCTGCAGCGCGCCGGGAGAAGTGTCGGGAGCGCAGGAACATGGCGTTTCCCCCTCCATCGGGCGAATGGGTGGATGGTGGTCATCGGTTGTGATGCGCCCTCGGCGGAAAAAGTTGTGCGTTACGGCGGACGGCGCGCGTGCGCTAGGACAGAGGACAGAGGACGGACGACAGGCGAAGGCACCGTTCGTGCACTCCGAAGGGAGTCAGGCCATGCCCGGCTGGACCACCGAAGACATCCCCGACCAGACCGGCCGCGTCGCCGTCGTCACGGGGGCGAACAGCGGACTCGGGTACGTCACCGCCCGGGAACTCGCCCGCAAGGGGGCGCGGGTGGTGCTCGCGTGCCGCAGCGAGGCACGCGGGAACGCCGCGGGCGACACGCTCGTGACCGAAGTGCCGGGCACCGAGGTCGAGTTCGGGCGGCTCGACCTCGGCGACCTGGGCTCCGTACGGGAGTTCGCGGAGCGCTTCCCCTACGACCGGATCGACGTGCTGGTCAACAACGCGGGAGTGATGGCGCTGCCGTACGGGACGACCGCCGACGGGTTCGAGACGCAGCTCGGGGTCAACCACCTGGGGCACTTCGCGCTGACCGGACGGCTGCTGCCGCTGCTGCTCGCGACGCCCGGCGCGCGGGTGGTGACCGTCTCCAGCGAGGTGCACGCGCTGGCCAACATCGACCTCGACGACCTCAACAGTGAGCGCCGCTACCGGCGTTGGATCGCCTACGGCCGCTCGAAGTCCGCCAACCTGCTCTTCACGCACGAGTTCGCGCGCCGGCTGGCGGCGCACGGCGCGGACGTGGTGGCGGCCGCGGCCCACCCCGGCTACGCGGCCACCAATCTCCAGGGCGCCGCTCCCCGGATGGAGGGGCGCAGGCTCGTCGGCCAGATGATGGAGATCGGCAACCGCGTCTTCGCGCAGTCGGCGGAGGCCGGTGCGCTGCCCGCCCTGTACGCCGCGACCGCCTCCGGCGTGCGGCCGGACTCCTTCACCGGCCCCTCGTTCCTGATGTGGCGCGGGGCCCCCGCACCGTCGTGGCGCGCACCCTGGACGCTCAACGACGCGATGGGAGAACGCCTTTGGACCGCGTCCGAACGCCTGACCGGAGTGACCTACGACCAGCTCAAGGCGTGAGCCCGCCGGGGTGAGGATGATCGGTCAGGCCGTCGCGCCGCTGTCCACGACCAGGTCCGTGCCGACCACGGAGGAGGCGTCGGGCGAGGCGAGGTAGAGGACGGCGGCGGCGATCTCGGTGGTGGAGGAGACGCGGCCGAGGGGCAGGGTGGCCCTCGCACGCTCCTCGCGGTCGGCCTCCGTCTCGCCGGGGCGCAGGGACATGGGCGTCTCGACGGCGCCGGGGCTGACCGCGTTGATACGGACGCCCTCGCCGATGTGGTCGCGGGCGGCGCCCCGGGTCAGGGCGGAGACGGCGGCCTTGGAGGCGGCGTAGGCGGCGGCGCCGGGGACGCGCGCGTGCGCGCCGAAGGTGGACGCGACGTTGACGATCGCGCCGCCCCGCGGCTGGGTCCGCATGCGGCGGATCTCCGCGCGAAGCGGCAGGAAGACACCGGTGACGTTGGTGTCGAGCTGGGTGTGCCAGTCGGCCTCGGAGAGGTCCGCGAGCGGCGCGCCGCCGCGGAAGACGCCCGCGTTGTTGACCGCCACGTCGAGCGAGCCGAACGTGTCGGTGGCGGCCCGCACCAGGGCCTCCGCGTCCTCGGCGCGCGTGACGTCGGCCGTCACCGCGAGCGCCTTGCCGCCCTGGTCCTCGATCAGCCGGACCGTCTCGTCGAGTGGCTCCCTGCGCCGCCCGGCCACGACGACCCGCGCCCCCTCCGCGGCGAGCGCCAGCGCGATCGCCCGCCCGATCCCGGAGCCGGCGCCGGTGACGAGGGCGGTCCTGTCGGTGAAACGGCTGGTCATGATCTCCCCTTGTTCTTGGCTTTTCTTGACCGATCGGTTCAGTATGAGAGCGAAGAAAAACGCCCCTCCGGCGGAGGGGCGTCTCAGTCTCCGGCGAGCAGCGCCAGGGCCTGTTCCGCCGCGTCCCGGACCCGGGACGGGTCCGCCGACGCCTTGCCTACGACGCGCAGGCCCTGGAGCAGCACCAGCAGCATGCGGGCGAGCGTGAGCGGATCGCGGCCGGCCGGCAGCTCGCCCTGGGCCTCGGCCCGGACCAGGGCCGAGTGCAGCACGGCCTCCAGCTGGTCCCAGTTGCGCTCCACGTGCCGCGCCGCGGCCGGGTCGCGCGGGGCGAGCTCGCTCGCCGTGTTGGTCACCATGCAGCCGTTCACGCGCAGTCGGGCGTCGGCCGCCTCGGCCGCATAGCGCCGTACGAGGGCCCGTACGCCCGGCAGGGCCGGACCCGGCCGGGACAGCTCGCGCACGATCGGCGGGAGTCCCGCCCGGTCGTAGCGCTCCAGCGCCTTCAGGTACAGCTCGTGCTTGTTGCCGAAGGTCGCGTAGATGCTGGCGCGGCCGATGCCGAGGTGCTCGACCAGGTCGGACATCGACGTCGCCTCGTAGCCGCGCTGCCAGAACAGCTCCAGGGCTGCCTGCAGCGCGGCCTCGGGATCGAACTCCTTGGTCCTGGCCACGTACAGGAGACTACGTCTGAACAGAACGATCGGTCAAGAAAGATCGGGCCGGGGCTACGCCGCCCGTACCTCGTACGTCGCCACCCGCACCGACTCGTCGTCCAGGCACTGCCCCGTCAGCAGGTCGAAGCGCTGCTTGAGCAGGGGCGAGGCGACGTAGGGGCGGCCCTGCTGGGAGCCGGTCAGGCCGCGGGAGAGGACCGCCGCGCCGCCGAAGGGGTCCCGGTTGTCGATCGCGTACAGGTTGCCGTCGCGGTCGCGGAAGAGGGCGGCCTGGCGGCCGTCGGGCAGCAGGGCGGCCACCCCGCGGCCGGGGACCAGCCGGGTGAGGTCGCAGACCGCCAGCCAGCCGTCCTCCAGCTGGAGTTCGATCTTCAGGTCGGTGGTCTCGGGTGCCAGGGTCATCACTGGGCGCTTCCTTCCAGGAGGCTGTCGGCGGGGCGCATGCCGATGGACAGCAGCGGCAGGTCGGGCTTGATCTGGCCGCGCTCGGGGACGAAACCGACGACCGGGTCGGGGGCGTCGGGCGCGTTCACGAACGACACGAACCGGGCGAGCTTGTCGGGGTTGTTGATGGTGGTCGCCCACTCGTCGGCGTAGTTCGCCACGTGCTCCGCCATCAGGGACTCCAGCTCCTCGCAGATGCCGAGGGAGTCCTCCACCACCACCTCCCGTACGTGGTCCAGGCCGCCCGGGATGCGCTCCAGCCAGGTCGAGGTGCGCTCCAGACGGTCGGCGGTGCGGATGTAGAACATCAGGAACCGGTCGATCAGGCGCACCAGTTCGGCGTCCGTCAGGTCCTGGGCCAGCAGGTCCGCGTGGCGCGGGGTCGCGCCGCCGTTGCCGCCGACGTAGAGGTTCCAGCCGTTGGAGGTGGCGATGACGCCGAAGTCCTTCGACTGGGCCTCGGCGCACTCGCGGGCGCAGCCGGAGACGGCCGACTTGAGCTTGTGCGGCGACCGCAGCCCCCGGTAGCGCAGCTCCAGGTCGATCGCCATGCGGACGGAGTCCTGGACGCCGTAGCGGCACCAGGTCTGGCCCACGCAGGACTTCACGGTGCGCAGCGCCTTGCCGTAGGCGTGGCCCGACTCGAAGCCGGCGTCCACCAACCGCATCCAGATCAGCGGGAGCTGCTCGACGCGCGCACCGAACATGTCGATCCGCTGACCCCCGGTGATCTTCGTGTAGAGACCGAAGTCGCGGGCGATCTCGCCGATCGTGATCAGGCCCTCCGGGGTGATCTCGCCGCCGGGGATGCGCGGGACGACCGAGTACGAGCCGTTCTTCTGGAGGTTGGCCAGGAAGTGGTCGTTGCTGTCCTGCAGCGCCGCCTGCTCGCCGTCCAGGACGTAGCCGCTCGCGCCGATCGTGGGCGCGAGGGAGGCGATGATCGAGCCGATGGCCGGCTTGCAGACCTCGCAGCCCTCGCCGCCCCGGGCGCCGTCGCGGCCGTAGCGGTCGAGCAGGTCCTGGTAGGTGTTGATGCACAGCGCGAGGACGATCTCGTAGAGCTCCTCGCGGGTCTGCGCGAAGCAGCCGCACAGTCCCTTGTCGACCTCGACCCCGCTCGCCTCCAGCTCCGCGGTGACCAGCTGGCCGAGCACCTTGACGCAACTGCCGCAGCCCGTACCGGCCTTGGTGCACTTCTTCACCTCGGGCACGGTGGTGCACGAGTGCTCCGTCACCGCGCCGCGGATCGCGCCCTTGGAGACGTTGTGGCAGGAGCAGATGATCGCCTCGTCGGGCAGGGCCGACGGGCCGAGCTGGGCCCCCGAGCCCGCTCCCGCGGGCAGGACGAGCGACTCGGGGGAGAGGGGCGGGACCGATCCGGTCAGGGCCCGCAGGGTGCCGTACGCATCCGCGTCGCCGACCAGGATGCCGCCGAGCAGTGTCCCGTCGCGGCCGATGACGAGCTTCTTGTACAGGCCCGCGCGGGAGTCGGAGTAGACGACGTCCAGGCAGTCCTCGGTGGCGCCGTGCGCGTCGCCGAAGGAGGCGACATCGACGCCGAGGAGCTTGAGCTTGGTGGAGAGGTCGGCGCCGACGAAGGCCGCCTCGTCCGACGCGATGGTGGCGGCGGCCGTCTCGGCCTGCTCGTAGCCGGGGGCCACCAGGCCGTAGACCCGGCCGTCGCAGGCCAGCGCGCACTCGCCGATCGCGAAGACGTGCGGGTCGGAGACCGTACGGCACTGCTCGTCGACGGCGATGCCGCCGCGCTCGCCGACGGTGAGGCCCGCGTCGCGGGCGAGCTGGTCCCTCGGCCGCACACCGGCGCTGAACACCACCATGTCGGTGGCGAGTTCCGAGCCGTCGGAGAGCCTCATGCCGGTGACGGCCCCGCTCTCGTCGACGACGACCTCCTGCGTGCCCACGCCCGTGTGGACGCTCAGGCCCATCTCCTCGATGGTCCGCAGCAGGGCCGCGCCGCCGCCGTCGTCCACCTGCACCGGCATCAGGCGCGGCGCGAACTCCACGATGTGGGAGGTGAGTCCGAGACCCTTCAGCGCGCCGGCCGCCTCCAGGCCCAGCAGGCCGCCGCCGACCACCGCGCCGACCGTCGCCCGGCTCTTCGCGTACTCCTCGATGGCGAGAAGGTCCTCGATCGTGCGGTAGACGAAGCAGCCCTCGGCGTCCTTGTTGGGGACCGGCGGCACGAAGGGGTACGAGCCGGTGGCCAGCACCAGGGTGTCGTAGGCGACGACCTTGCCGGACCGGGCCGTGACCGTCCTCGCCTCGCGGTCGACCGTCTCGGCCGGGTCGCCGACGTGGAGCTCGATGCCGTGGTCGTTGATGAACTCCATGTCGGTCATGGAGAGTTCCTCGGGGCTGCGGCCCGAGAAGTACGAGGTGAGCGCGACCCGGTCGTAGGCGGGGCGCGGCTCCTCGCAGAGCACGACCACGCGGTGCGTGGCGGTCAGGCCCCGCTCGGCGAGCGCTTCGAGGAAACGCTGGCCGACCATGCCGTGGCCGACGAGCACGATCGTGGGGGTGGCCTCCGTGGCCTCCGGGGTGGCGGTCATCAGGAGCCTCCATCGTTGGTGAGCAGGTGGAGCAGCGGGCCGTCGTCGGGGAGCGGCTCTGCTCCCTCCCAGGCGCGGGCGAGCGCGCCGACGGTGCCGAGTTCGCCGACGAGGACCCCGCCGACCAGGCGGTCGTCGCGGACGACGACCTTGCGGTAGGTGCCGCGGGTGGCGTCCGTGAGCTGGACGACGTCGTCCCCGGGGCGCGGCTCGGTCTCGCCGAACGCGGCGAGGTCGAAGAAGCCCTCGCCGGCCAGCGTCAGCCGGGTCAGCGAACGGGTGCCGGTGTAACGGGCGTCCGTCCGGCCGGCGAGCGACTCGGCGAGGATCTCGGCCTGTTCGAGCGCCGGGGTGGCGAGGCCGTACACGGTGCCGTCGTGCTGGACGCAGTCGCCGACGGCGCGGATGTGCGGGTCGGAGGTGCGCAGTTCGTCGTCGACGACGATCCCCTTGCGGACCTCCAGCCCCGCGATCTGCGCGAGGCCTACCCGCGGGTGGACACCGCAGGCGAGGACCACCAGGTCGGCGTCGAGGGCGTACCCGTCGTGCATCTCGACCGAGCGGACCGCGCCGGCGACGCAGCGCACGTCGCGCACGCGGCACTCGGTGTGCACCTCGACGCCGAGGTCCTTGAGGTGCCGTGCGACGAGCTTCGAGGCGTTCGGGTCGAGCTGGCGCTCCATGACCCGCTCGCCCTGCTGGGCGAGGACGACCTGGGCGCCGCGCCGGGCGAGCGCGCGGGCGGCGGAGACGCCGAGGAGCCCGCCGCCGATGACGACGGCGCGCACGCCGGCCCGTACCGCCTTGGACAGGCCCAGGCAGTCGTCCATCGTGCGGAACGCGTGCACGCCCTCGGGCAGTACGCGGTCGGGCGTGAACAGGCCGCGCAGGGGCGGGAGCACGGGGTTCGAGCCGGTCGCCAGGACCAGCGTGTCGTATGCGATCTTCGAGCCGTCCGCGAGGTGTACGGCTCGCACCTCGCGGTCGATGCCCGTGACCCGGCCGCGCAGCAGCTCCGCGGGCGCGGGCAGCGCGATGACGTCCGGGCTGTAGCGCCCGGCCAGCACCTCGGCGAGGAGCACCCGGTTGTACGGGCGGTGTTCCTCCTCGCCGACCAGCGTCACGGGCGTGCCTAGCTCACCGAGCCGCCGGGCGAGACGGACGCCCGCGAGGCCGGCGCCGATCACCACCACACGCGTATTCGAGGTCATGTCCAGGAGCCTGCGGTGCCGGTGTTACCCGGCAGCATCACCTCTGTTTCCCGCGGGGAACGCTGCCCTCTTCGGGTGCGGGGGCCGGGTGTGAGGGTTCCGGGAAGGCGCCGGGAGGGCGGTGTGAGGCCGCTACGGTGACGCGATGACCCCTCAGGTGATCGTGCTCAACGGCGGCTCCAGCTCCGGCAAGTCCGGGATCGTGCGGTGCCTCCAGGCGGTCCTGCCGGAGCCGTGGCTGGCCTTCGCGATCGACACGTTCGTCGACCAGCTGCCCGCGTCCCTGCGGGACTCGCTCGCCGGGATCGGCATCGCGCCGGACGGGGAGGTGAGCGTCGGTGCGGAGTTCCGCAGGCTGGAGGCGGCCTGGCGCGCGGGCGTCGCGTCGACGGCCCGCGCGGGCGCCCGCGTCCTCGTCGACGACGTCTTCCTCGGCGGCGCCGGCTCCCAGGACCGGTGGCGCACGGCCCTGGACGGCCTTGACGTGCTCTGGGTCGGTGTCCACTGCGCCTCCGCGACCGCGGCGGCCCGCGAGCTCACCCGCGGCGACCGCCCACCCGGCATGGCCGAGAAGCAGGCGACCCTGGTCCACCAGGGCGTGACGTACGACCTCGAGGTGGACACGACCCACACGGAGGCCCTGGACTGCGCCCGCACGATCGCGAGGACGGTCACCGGACCGGATGGGCGGTGAGTGCGCAGGCTAGGGCGGTCGTCGGCGGGTGTGGGCGCTGATGGCGGTATGGAACCGCGCGTGTGGCGCATCGTCGCCGCCGGCAGGCCTCAGCGGGTGGCTGTGAGGTGGGCGAAGACGACGACGTTTCCCTGGTAGCCCGTGGTGCGTGAGTAGCCGCCGCCGCAGGTGATCACGCGCAGTTCGGGGCGGCTCGCGGGGCCGTAGACCTTCCGGTCGGGGAAGTGGCGGGCGTCGTAGACCTCGACCGCGTCGACCGAGAAGACGGCCGTGCCGCCGTCGCGCCGGTCCACCTCGATGCGGCTGCCCTTGCGCAGGGCGCCGAGGTCGTAGAAGACGGCCGGGCCGTCCGCGTTGTCGACATGGCCGGCGACGACGGCGGTGCCGCGTTCGCCGGGGGTGGTGCCGGCCTCGTACCAGCCGGCGAGGTTCGGCTTCGCGGCGGGCGGCACGTCGAGGCTGCCGTCGCGGGTGAGCGCGAGACCCATGAGCGGGGCGTTCACATGGATCGACGGGATGCGGATGCGGTTCGGCGGCGAGGGCGGCAGCGCACCCGCGGCGGGCGGCTCGCCCCCGGGCCCGGTGCGGGCCTCGGCGGCGGAGGGCTGCGGCGGCGCGTGCGTCCGGGCGTCCGTGGTGAGCAGCCACGCGCCCGCGCACAGGGCGGTCACGGTGACGGCACCTATCGCGGTGTTGCTGATGCGACGCACGCGAGCCTCCGGAGGACGGGACGGGCGGACCCGTCGGACGGACCCGTTCCCCCCTCCGGGCCGCGAGGGGCGTCGGACCCGGAGGGGGAGGGACAAGCGGTACCGGCAGACGGACAGCGGAGGGTGTCCGTCAGATCCCGTCGCCTCTCGCCCGGCGATGCAGGAGCCAGGTACCGCCCGCGGCGGCGACGGCGAGAGCCGCCACGCCGGCCGCGGTCTGCACGGGGTCGGGGCCCAGAGCGCCGCCGACCCCCGTCTTCACACTTCCGCGGGGCGCCTGCGCGTGCGCCTCGGCCAGGGTCACCACCAGGTCGCCCTTCACCTGCCGGCCGCCCTCGGCGCACTTCGCGACGATCTCGTACGTCCCCGGCTGCGCGCTCGACGGCACCCGGAACTGCCCGATCGCCTCGTCCTCGTGCGCGCTCGGCGCCAGCGTGAAGGGGCCCGCGCCCACCGCGCCCGCGTCGCCCGTTGCCGTACCCGCCGCACAGTCCCCGGTGTTGACCGTGACCTCGCCACCGGGCACGGCCGAGTACGGGAACACCTCCAGGCTGCCGGCGCCGCCCGCGTACGCGGGCGCGGCCACGAAGCCCGCGGCGGCGACGGCGAGCGCGGTACCGGTCAGCAGACGGGCGGTACGTCGCATCGGTGCTCCTTCGAGCTGTCTTCGGTGTCCTTCGGTGTCCTCTGTCCCTCCGAGGTAAGTGGCAGTGGGCCGGGCCCGCTTCCTGAGGGTGCGCCAGAAATGTGGTGAATGGGTGTCAGGTGAGTGCGCGCGAGGGGTGTCCGGGCGGACTTCCCGCAGGTCACCGGCGTGTTCGGAGCCCGTTCCCGAAGAGCACCCGTTGGGCGCAGGGCGCGCGTGCGACCGGGTGACCCGGTGCTCACGGCGCGGGCTTGACCTCAAGAAAGCTTGAGGTTGGAGGGTGGGGCGCATGGAGATCACCGAAGCACCGGAGAACCCCCTGGCCGTCACCCTCGTCGTCGGCAGCAACCGGCACGGCCGGTTCGGACCGGTCGTCGCCGACTGGCTGCTGGACCGCATGCGTGACCGCGACGACCTCGCCGTCGAGGTCGTCGACGTGGCCGACGCCCCCCTGCCCACGAGCCTCGCGCCGACCCCCGAGGCGACCGCGGCGCTGTCCGCCGTCACCCCCAAACTGGCCGCCGCGGACGCCTTCGTGGTCCTCACGCCCGAGTACAACCACTCCTTCCCGGCGGGCCTGAAGAACCTCGTCGACTGGCACTACACCGAGTGGCGCGCCAAGCCCGTCGCCCTCGTCTCCTACGGCGGCGTCTCGGGCGGCCTGCGCGCGGTCGAGCACCTCCGCCAGGTCTTCGCCGAGCTGCACGCGGTGTCGCTGCGCGACACGGTGTCCTTCCACAACGCCGGGGCGTCCTTCGACGGGGGACGCCTCAAGGACCCGACTGCGGCGGACCCGGCGGCGAAGGTGATGCTGGACCAACTGGTCTGGTGGGGAAGGGGGTTGAGAGAGGCCCGGGAGAAGCGGCCGTACGGGCGGTAGGGCGGTGGGGAGGTGGGTGCGGTGGCGGCGGAACCGCCCTCAGGGCCGCCCCGCGCCCTCCCCGCCCGCGAACTCCGCCAGCACCTCGGCGACCGTCCGCCGGGCCACCGCCGCCAGCGCCGGGTTCTTGCCGCCGCGGTAGTAGTGGTCGGCCAGCAGGCCGAAGCACAGGGCCCAGCCGCGCCCGCGCGCCCATGTCGCGTCGTCGACGTCCACCGCGGCGTGGAACAGGGCCCGGGTCGCGGTGTCGAAGACCGCCCAGGCCGGCATCGTGTCGCAGGCCGGGTCGCCCACGCCGAGGCCGCCGAAGTCGATGACGGCGGTGAGCCGGCCGCCGGTGGTGAGGAGGTTGCCGGGCAGGAGGTCGCCGTGCAGCCAGACCGGGGCGCCGTCCCACTGGGGCAGCCGGACGGTCTCCTCCCAGGCCGCCGTGGCGAGCGCCGGGTCCAGGACGCCGTCCGCGCCCAGGTCGCGGATGGCGGTGCGGACGTGGTCGTCGTTGGGGGCGACGGGGCCGCCCCGGAACGACGGCGGCCCGCCCGCGGCGTCCGCCCGGCGCAGCGCGACCACGAACTCGCCCAACTGGCGTGCCGCAGAGGCTGGTTCGGCGAGCGGAGCGGCATGCGCGTCCTCGCCCTCCAGCCAGCGGTACACCCCCCAGGACAGCCCGTACCCGGCACCCGGCACGCCCTTCGCGAGCGGCGCCGGGACGGCGAGCGGGAGGTGCGGGGCCAGCCGCGGCACCCAGCGGTGCTCCTTGTCGATCTGCCGCGCGCCGCCGGGCAGCCGCGGCAGCCGTACGGCCATGTCGTCGCCCAGGCGGTACATGGCGTTGTCGGTGCCGGCCGAGGCGACCGGGCGCACCGGCAGCCCCGCCCACTGCGGAAGCTGCTCCGCGATCAGCCGGGAGACCAGCGCCGTGTCGATGTCGAGTTCGTCGGCGTGCATCTTCGCGGTGGACGGCATGCGGCTCCGTGACGTACGGGCGGGAAGGGCGGGCGGCAGCGGAGCCTAGCCATGGCCAGGGCCCCGCTGCCACCGGATTTCCGCCCGCGGGGCGTCAGTTCACATTGACGGCGCTCCACGCCGCGCCCACCGCGGCGTACTCGGCGCTGCCGGCCCCGTAGAGATCCTTCGCCGCGTTCAGCGTCGCGGTGCGCGCCCCGGCGTAGTTCGTCGACGACGTCATGTAGACCGTCAGCGCTCGGTACCAGATCTGGCCCAGCTTGGCGCGGCCGATGCCCGTCACCGACTTGCCGTTGTACGTGGGGGAGTTGTAGCTGACGCCGTTGATGGTCTTCGCGCCGCTGCCCTCGGCCAGCAGGTACGCGAAGTGGTTCGCGACCCCGGAGGAGTAGTGGACGTCTAGGTTGCCGACCGAGCTGCTCCAGTAGTCCGCGGACTGGCCGTCCCTGGACGGCTTGTCCATGTAGCGCAGGGCGTCGCCGCCGAAGCCGGAGCGGACGATCTTCTCGCCGATCAGGTAGTCGCCGGGGTCGGAGGAGTTGTTCGCGTACCACTCGACCAGCGAGCCGAGGATGTCGGACGTCGCCTCGTTCAGGCCGCCGGACTCGCCCGAGTAGGTCAGGCCCGCCGTCTTGGAGGTGACGCCGTGCGTCATCTCGTGGCCGGCCACGTCGAGTGCGACCAGCGGGCCGAGGGTCGTCCCGTCACCGTCGCCGTAGGTCATGCAGAAGCAGGTGTCGTCCCAGAAGGCGTTGTTGTACTTGTTGCCGTAGTGGACGCGGTTGTACGAGCCCTTGCCGTCGTTCCCGATGCCGTTGCGGCCGAAGACGTTCTTGTAGAAGTCCCAGGTCATGTTGGTGCCGTACTGGGCGTCCACGGCGGCCGAGGCGCGGTCGGAGGTGGTGCCGTCGCCCCAGTGGTTGTCCGCGTCGGTGAACACGGTGGAGGGGGCGCGGCTGACGCAGATGCTGGTCAGGATGCACAGGTCCGACTGGCCGGCGGCGTCACCGGTGTAAGTGCCGCCCCGCGTCGGGTCCTTGAGCTGGTACGTCGATCCCGACTGCGTCGTCTCCAGCGCGACGGTGCCGCTGTAGAGGGACCTGCCGTCGCCGGTCGCCGTCTCGATGTCGTCCCAGGCGTCGATCTGCGAGCCGGTGCGCGCGTCGGTGAGGACGGTGCGGGAGACCGGGTTGCCCATCGAGTCCTGTGCCACGACGTCCGTCCGCCAGGCCAGCTTCGGTGCCCCGTGCAGGGCGTCGACGACGAGCTGGGGCCGCGCCGTCAGCTTCTTGAGCGTCTCGCCGAGGTTGACCGCACGCAGCGCGTTCGCCGCGAGGTCGGCCGCCCTCGGCTTCGATATCGAGGGGTCGGTGGAGGCGAGGGATATCGGGCTCCGCGTCGCGCGGTCGGCGCTGCGGTAGGCACCGTCGGGCGCCATGTGGACCACGAAGTCGCCGCCCAGGACCGGAAGCTGACGGTACGTCCGTTCGTAGCGCACATGCTGCGTGCCGTCGCTGTCGACGATCACGTCCTGCACCTTCGTGGCCTCGTCGGAGGTGAGCCCGAGGCTCGCGGCGTGCTTCAGCAGGGCCGACGCCGCGTTCTCGATCGCGCCCGCCCTGGTGGGCCGGTCGTCCGCGACGGCTGTGGGGGAGAGTGCGGCGGCCAGCAGGGTGGCGGTCGTCGCGGCCACGCCGAGAGCGGCGAGACGGCGGGAGCCCCGGACGTCGATACGTATCCGGCTCATGGATCTCCTCGAAAAGGCGCCGGCGGGCGCGTGGGGGGACGGAGGCGCTTGTTGACTGAGATTTAAGAGGCCATGACAGATCAAGGTCCATAGCGCGTACGAGGAGGTATGTGTGGAGAGAGAATCGTTTTTGTGAGACTCCGTTTCTTCGTCTACGGCACCCTGCTCCCCGGCGAGGCCAACCACGACCTGTTCCTGCGCGGCCGCACCGGGCCCGAGGAGCCGGGCCGGCTGAACGGCGCGGTGCTCTACGACGGTCCCGGCTACCCGTACGCCGTCGAGGAGCGAGGCGGTGTCGTGTACGGCGAGCTGGTGACCGCACGGCCCGAGCGGTACGGGGAGTTGCTGGCCGACCTCGACCGGCTGGAGGAGTACGCGCCCGGCGCCCCGCACAACCTCTACGAGCGTGTCGAGCGCGAGGTGCACCGCGACGGGGACGCACCGCCCGTCCGCGCCTGGGTCTACGTGGCCGCCCCCGCCGTCGCCGCACGCCTGCGCGCCCGCGGGAAGCTGATCGAGAGCGGCGACTGGCGTATCAGGTGAGCGTCACGTCCGCACGACCTCCAGCCGCACCGCGCACGCCTTGAACTCCGGCATCCGCGAGGTCGGGTCGAGCGCCGGGTTGGTGAGAGTGTTGGCGCGGCCCTCGCCCGGCCAGTGGAAGGGCATGAAGACGGTGTCCGGACGGATCGAGGTGGTGATGCGGGCCGGCGCCACCGCGCGGCCCCGGCGGGAGACCACCGCGACCGGGTCGCCCTCGGCCGCCCCGAGCCGCGCCGCAAGCCGCGGGTGCAGTTCCACGAACGGGCCCGGCGCGGCGGCGTTCAGCTCCGGCACGCGGCGGGTCTGGGCGCCGGACTGGTACTGGGCGACGACCCGGCCCGTGGTCAGCAGCACCGGGTACTCCTCGTCCGGTTCCTCGGCGGAAGCCCGGTGCGAGACGGGGACGAACCGGGCCCGGCCGTCCGGGGTGGCGAACCGGTCGAGGAAGAGGCGCGGGGTGCCGGGGTGGGCGGCGTCCGCGGCCCCCTCCTGCGCCGGCTCCTCCTGAGGGCACGGCCAGAACACCCCGTTCTCCTCCGCCAGCCTGCGGTAGGTGATGCCGGAGTAGTCGGCGGGCCCGCCCGCGCTGGCTCGGCGCAGCTCCTCGAAGACCTCCTCGGCGTCGGTGGGGAAGCCCTTCTCCACGCCGAGCCGGCCGGCCAGTTCGTGCAGGACCTCCAGGTCGCTGCGGACGCCGTCGGGAGCGGTGATCGCCTGCCGGCGCAGCAGGACGCGTCCTTCGAGGCTGGTGGTCGTGCCGGTCTCCTCCGCCCACTGGGTCACCGGCAGCACGACGTCCGCGAGGGCCGCGGTCTCGGACAGCACGACGTCGCACACGGCAAGGAAGCCAAGGGAGTTGAGGCGCTGCTCGACATGTGCGGCGCGCGGCGCCGACACCACCGGGTTCGACCCCATCAGCAGCAGCGACCTGATGTCCGTGCCCAGGGCGTCGAGCAACTCGTAGGCGCTGCGGCCCGGTCCGGGCAGGCTGTCGGGGTCCACGCCCCACACTTCGGCCACATGGCGCCGCGCCTGCGGATCGTCCAGCTTGCGGTAGCCGGGCAACTGGTCGGCCTTCTGGCCGTGTTCGCGCCCGCCCTGCCCGTTGCCCTGCCCGGTCAGGCAGCCGTACCCGGACAGCGGGCGGCCCGCGCGGCCGGTGGCCAGGCACAGGTTGATCCACGCGCCCACCGTGTCGGTGCCCTTGGCCTGCTGCTCGGGCCCGCGCGCGGTCAGCACCATCGCGGCCTCGGGCTCGCAGAACAGCCGTACCGCCTCACGCAGTTCGGGAACGGACACCCCCGTGATCCGTTCCACGTACTCGGGCCAGTGCGCCATCGCCGCGGCCCGCGCCTCCTCCCAGCCGGAAGTTCGGTCCTCGATGTACGCCTCGTCGACCCGTCCCTCGGCCACGACCAGGTGCAGCAGGCCGAGCGCGAGCGCGAGGTCCGTGCCGGGGCGGGGCGCGAGATGCAGGTCGGCCTGTTCGGCTGTCTTCGTGCGGCGGGGGTCGACGACGATCAACGTGCCGCCGTTCTCCCTGAGTTCGCTGAAGAACCGCAGTGACGGCGGCATGGTCTCGGCGAGGTTCGACCCGACGAGGATCACGCAGCCGGTCCTCGGGATGTCCTCCAGCGGGAAGGGCAGCCCGCGGTCCAGCCCGAAGGCCTTCGTACCGGCGGCCGCCGCCGACGACATGCAGAAGCGCCCGTTGTAGTCGATCTGCGAGGTGCCCAGCACCACCCGGGCGAACTTGCCCAGCGTGTACGCCTTCTCGTTGGTCAGGCCGCCGCCGCCGAAGACGCCGACCGCGTCCGGGCCATGTTCCGAACGCGTCCGGCGCAGCTCCCCGGCGATCCGGTCCAGTGCCTCGTCCCAGGTGGCGGGCACGAGCGTGCCCTCGGAGCGCACCAACGGGGAGGTCAGGCGCACCCGGGACGAGAGCACGGCCGGCGCCGTGCGGCCCTTGCCGCACAGCGCTCCCCGGTTCACCGGGAAGTCCGCGCGCTCGCTCACCTCGACCGTGCCGTCGGGCGCGGGTGTCAGGTTCATCCCGCACTGCAGGGCGCAGTACGGGCAGTGCGTGGGCGTCGCGGTGGTCTGCATGCCCCCAGCGTGCTTCGGCCGTGTTACGTGCGGGACGGCCCCCTGTTACGCCGGCGGGACGGCGACCTCCCCGCTGCCGCCCGTCCGGCGTGAGGGGCGCCGGGCCGCCGCGTCACCGGGCGCTCGCCAGCGCCGCGGGCACACCCGTCTCCTTCGGTCCGAGGAAGCGCGGGTCCGGCCGGAACACCGCGTCCAGGGCCGCCTTGCCCGCCGCGAAGATCTCCCGCGTGCCGCCGTAGTACCAGGTCGCGTCGTGCTTGTCCTGGACCCCGACGCCGTACGAGCGCACGCCCGCCGCCTGGCACAGCGCCACCGCCCGCCGGATGTGGAAGCCCTGGCTGATCAGCACGGCCCGGTCGACGCCGAAGATCTTCTTCGCGCGCACGCAGGAGTCCCAGGTGTCGAAGCCGGCGTAGTCGCTGACGATCCGCCCGTCGGGGACGCCGTGCCGGGTCAGGTAGACACGCATGGCGTCGGGCTCGTCGTAGTCCTTGCGGCTGTTGTCGCCGGTGACCAGGACGACCTCGACGCGGTTCTCGCGGTACAGCCGCGCGGCCGCGTCCAGGCGGTGGGCGAGGTAGGGGGAGGGCTCGCCGTCCCACAGGCCCGCGCCGAAGACGACGGCGACCTCGGTGCGCGGCACGTCCGCCGTGGTCCGCAGCCGGTCGGCGGTGACCGTGTACATCCAGGTCGCCGGCAGCAGGGCCAGCACACATCCGGCCATCACGGCCTGCACCAGCCGCCGCCGGCCGGTACGCGTGCGTGGCAGACGCGGTCTGCGCAACGTGGGTCGGCGCATCGGACGGTCCCCTCCCGTGTGGCCTGCGAAGCCGGTGTGTCGACAGTCAGAGACGTCCTGTCGGGCCGCACGGTTCACGCGCACCCTGAGTGACCAGTCTCACTCGGAGAGTGAAAGCCCAGGTCGCGCCGCCTCACAGACCCCACAGGCCGCATGGTGAACGGCCGGAAAGCGTCCGTCATTCTCGCGCAACGGATCGGCAACCTGCGGCACCGATCATTTCTCCATGACGCCGTCGAACCCTCCTCGCGACGAGTCCATGACCGAGCCCGGTGCGGCCGTGCAGTTCCCGGCGGCGCACCTGGGCAGCACGGCCCATCTCATGGACCGGATCAGCACGCAGCTCGCCAGCCAGCTCAGCCTCGTCTCGCTCAGCGGCAGGCGGCGCCCCGGCCCTCCCGCCCTCGTGGTCGTGGCGCACGGCAGCCGCGACCCGCGCGCCCTGAAGACCGTCCACGCGCTCCTGGACCGGATCCGGGACGAGCGCCCCGGCCTGCCCGTCCACCTCGGCCACATCGAACTGAACGAACCGCTCCTGCCCGACACCCTCGCCTCCCTGGGCACCGGCGAGGCCGTCCTCGTCCCGCTGCTGCTCGGCCGCGGCTACCACATCAAGCGGGACATCCCCGAGATGGCCGCCGCGTCCGGCGTGCACACGCGCGTGGCCGGCGCCCTCGGCCCGCACCCGCTGCTCGTGGAGGCCCTGTACGCCCGGCTCGTCGAGGCCGGATGGCGCACCCGCATGGACGAGGCGGCCCGCGCCAGGAGCGCCGTGGTCCTCGCCGCCGCCGGCTCCCGCGACCCGGAGTCGAAGGTGGACACGGGCCGCACCGCCCAGCTGCTCGCCGACCGCCTGGGCGTCCCGGTGGTCCCCGCCTACGCCAGCACCGCCGCACCGTCCGTGCCGGACGCCCTGCGCGCCCTGGCCGCCGCCGGCCGCCACCGGGTCGCCGTCGCCTCGTACTTCACGGCACCGGGCCGCTTCGCGACCGAGTGCGCCCAGGCGGCCCCCTGGATCGCCTCGTCCCCGCTGGGCACCCACCCGGCGATGGCCCGCCTCGTCCTGCACCGCTACGACCAGGCGCTGGCGGCGCCCGGGACGGTGACGCACCCCGAGCTCGCCTCGGCCTGAAACGGTCACTGACGTCCCGATTGTCGGTCCCGGGCTCTACTGTCGGGTGCATGGAAGGCATCGCAGGCATCGCACCGCAGGCTCACGAGAACCACGTCCCGCCGCCCGGGTACGACACGCCGGCGGTGGAGCGCTGGGTACCGGAGCCCGACAAGCGCCCCGGACGCACCGCCTTCCAGCGCGACCGCGCGCGCGTGCTGCACTCCGCGGCCCTGCGCCGGTTGGCCGGCAAGACCCAGGTGGTCACCCCCGGGACCCGCAGCCAGGCGTGGGACGCCAGCCCGCGGACGCGGCTCACCCACTCCCTGGAATGCGCGCAGGTCGGCCGCGAGCTGGGCGCGGCCCTCGGCTGCGACCCCGACCTGGTGGAGGCCGCCTGCCTCTCCCACGACCTGGGCCATCCGCCCTTCGGGCACAACGGCGAACAGGCGCTGAACGAATTCGCCGAGGACGTCGGCGGCTTCGAGGGCAACGCCCAGTCGCTGCGGCTGCTCACCCGCATCGAGCCCAAGCGCTTCACCGACGGCGGCTCCCGCTCCGTCGGCCTCAACCTCACCCGCGCCACCCTCGACGCGGCCACCAAGTACCCGTGGCCGCGCGGCGCCCACCCCACCGACCCCGGCTCCCGGAAGTTCGGTGTCTACGAGGACGACCGGGCCGTCTTCGACTGGCTCCGCAAGGAGTCCCCCGGCCCCCGCGCCACCTTCGAGGCCCAGGTCATGGACTGGTCGGACGACGTGGCCTACTCGGTGCACGACGTCGAGGACGGCCTGCACGCCGGCCACATCGACCCCAACTGCCTGTACGCCGAGCCCGAACGGCAGGAGGTCTTCGCCGTCGCCGTCGGCCGCTACGTGCCCGCGGGCACCGACCCCGCCGAACTCGCCGCCGCCCTCGACCGCCTCCAGGACCAGGAGTGGTGGCCGCACGGCTACGACGGCTCGGCGGTCGCCCAGGCCCGCCTCAAGGACGCCACCAGCCAGCTCATCGGCCGCTTCTGCCTCGCCGCCGAGGCCGCCACGCGCGCGCGGTACGGCTCCGGGCGCCTGACCCGCTACGACGCCGAGCTCGTCGTCCCGCACGGGACGCGGCTGGAGTGCGCGGTCCTCAAGGCCGTCGCGGACCGGTACGTGATGCAGCGGGCCGAGCAGGAGCTGCTGCGGGCCGACCAGCGGATCGTGGTGGCCGAGCTGGCCGAGGCGCTCACCCGCCGCGCCCCGGACGGCCTGGACCCGCAGTTCCGCGCGCTGTTCGACCAGGCCGGCGACGACCGCGCCCGCAAGCGCGTCGTCGTGGACCAGATCGCCTCCCTCACGGACGCCTCGGCCCGTTCGCTTCACGCGCGTCTGACGGGGAACCCGTGAGACCGGCGGGACGCGGGTGACCCCGAACACGCCCGAATGTGACCCTCCGTGGCCTGATCGGGCCACTCCCTCTTCCCCCATCACGCTGCGTGCGGGACGCTCGCATGTGGCGACACTCTTAAGAGGAGGCATCAAGTGGTCGACGCGGATCAGACATTCGTCATCGTCGGAGGCGGCCTCGCCGGCGCGAAGGCGGCCGAGACGCTCCGGGCGGAGGGCTTCAGCGGGCGCGTGATACTGATCTGCGACGAACGCGACCACCCCTACGAGCGCCCGCCCCTGTCCAAGGGCTATCTGCTGGGCAAGGAGGAGCGCGACAGCGTCTTCGTCCACGAACCGGCCTGGTACGCCCGCAACGACATCGAACTCCATCTCGGGGAGACCGTCGAGGCCATCGACCGCGCGGCGAAGACGGTCCGCTTCGGCGAGGACGGCACGCTCGTCCGCTACGACAAGCTGCTGCTGGCCACGGGGGCGGAGCCGCGCCGCCTGGACATCCCGGGCACCGACCTCGCGGGCGTCCACCACCTGCGCCGCCTCGCCCACGCCGAGCGGCTCAAGGGCGTGCTGGCCGCCCTCGGCCGGGACAACGGCCACCTCGTGATCGCCGGAGCGGGCTGGATCGGCCTGGAGGTCGCCGCGGCGGCCCGCGAGTACGGCGCCGAGGTGACCGTCGTCGAGCCCGCCCAGACCCCGCTGCACGCCGTCCTCGGCCCCGAACTCGGCAGCCTCTTCGCCGACCTGCACCGCGAGCACGGCGTCCGCTTCCACTTCGGCGCGAAGCTCACCGAGATCGTGGGCCAGGACGGCATGGTGCTGGCCGCCCGCACGGACGACGGCGAGGAGCACCCCGCCCACGACGTCCTCGCGGCCATCGGCGCGGCCCCGCGCACCGGCCTCGCGGAGGCGGCGGGCCTGGAGATCGCCGGCCGCGAGCACGGCGCCGGCATCGTGGTCGACGAGCGGCTGCGCACCTCCGACCCGGACGTCTACGCGGCCGGAGACGTCGTCTCCTTCCCGCACGCCCTGTTCGGCACCCGCCTGCGCATCGAGCACTGGGCCAACGCCCTCAACGGCGGCCCGGCGGCCGCCCGCGCCATGCTCGGCCGGGACGTCACCTACGACCGTGTGCCCTATTTCTTCTCCGACCAGTACGACCTGGGGATGGAGTACAACGGCTGGGCGCCCCCGGGCTCGTACGACGAAGTGGTGATCCGGGGAGACGCCGGAAAGCGTGAGTTCATCTCCTTCTGGATCAAGGACGGCCGGGTGCTGGCCGGGATGAACGTGAACGTGTGGGACGTCAAGGACCCCGTCCAGCAGCTGATCCGCTCGAAGGCACGGGTGGACACCGAGGCGCTGGCGGACCCGCACGTTCCGCTCGAAAGCCTCGTCTCTTAGGTGTCAGTCCATCCCCGTAGAATTCACGCGTGGCAGGACGGATCAACGACGAGGACGTGAAGGCGGTACGGGACGCGGTCCCGATCGACGCCGTGGTGTCCGAGTACCTCCAGCTGCGCAACGCGGGCGGGGGCAACCTCAAGGGCCTGTGCCCGTTCCACGACGAGAAGTCGCCGTCCTTCCAGGTCAGCCCGAGCAAGGGACTCTTCCACTGCTTCGGCTGCCAGGAGGGCGGCGACACCATCACGTTCGTGATGAAGGTCGACCACCTCTCCTTCTCCGAGGCGGTCGAGCGCCTGGCCGCGCAGGCCGGCATCACCCTGCGGTACGAGGAGGGTGGGTACAACCCCTCCCACCAGCGTGGCGAGCGCATCCGCCTGGTCGAGGCCCACAAGATCGCCGCGCAGTGGTACACGGAGCAGCTGGCCACCAGCCCCGAGGCCGACACCGGCCGCGCCTTCCTCGCCGAGCGCGGCTTCGACCAGGCGGCCGCCGAGCACTTCTCCGTCGGCTACAGCCCCCAGGGCTGGGACCACCTCACCCGCTTCCTGCGCGGCAAGGGCTTCACCGACAAGGAACTGCTCCTGTCCGGCCTCGCCCAGGAGGGCCGCCGCGGCCCCATCGACCGCTTCCGCGGCCGGCTGATGTGGCCGATCCGCGACATCGGCGGCGACGTGGTCGGCTTCGGCGCCCGCAAGCTCTACGAGGCGGACAACGGCCCCAAGTACCTCAACACCCCCGACACCGCGATCTACCGGAAGTCCCAGGTCCTGTACGGCATCGACCTCGCCAAGAAGGACATCGCCAAGGCGTCCCGCGCGGTGGTCGTCGAGGGCTACACCGACGTCATGGCCTGCCACCTGGCCGGCGTGACGACGGCGATCGCCACCTGCGGCACGGCCTTCGGCTCCGACCACATCAAGATCCTGCGCCGCCTGCTGATGGACAACGGCAGCGCGCGCGTGATCTTCACCTTCGACGGCGACGCGGCCGGCCAGAAGGCGGCCCTGCGCGCCTTCGAGGACGACCAGAAGTTCGCCGCCGAGACCTACATCGCGATCGCGCCGGACGGCATGGACCCCTGCGAGCTGCGGCTGGCGAAGGGCGACGACGCGGTCTCGGACCTGGTCGAACCCCGCACCCCGCTCTTCGAGTTCGCGCTGCGCCAGATCGTGGGCCGGTACGCGCTGGACACCCCGGGAGGCCGCGCGGCCGCGCTGGACGAGGCGGCGCCCGTGGTGGCGAAGATCAAGGACCGCAGCGTACGGCGTGAGGTGGCGGTCCAACTCGCCGGGCTGGTCGGCATCCTGGACCAGGAGTTCGTCGTGGACCGCGTCGGCTACCTGGTGCGCCGGGGAGGGTCCCAGCGCGCCCCGGAGGCCCGCTCGCGGACACGGGCGCAGTACGACGCCGCGCCCCGCCCCGCCCTGTCCGGACCGGCCCTGACGCTGCGCAACCCCGTCTACGCCACGGAGCGGGAGCTGCTCAAACTCGCCCTCCAGCGGCCGGACTTGGTCGCCCCCGCCTTCGACGCGTACGGCGTCGACGAGTTCACCGCCCTGCCGTACGCCGCGGTGCGCCAGGCCATCCTGGACGCCGGCGGCGCGGAGGCCGGCCTCGAGGACCCGCAGGAGTACCTGGTCCGGGTCCGCGAGGCGGCCCCGGACGACACGGCCCGCGCGATGGTCACGGAGCTGGCCGTCGAGGCGATCATGCGCAAGACGGTCGACGAGGTGTACGCGGGCGCCCAGCTGGTCACCGTCCGGCGCCGCGCCGTCGAGCGCCGCATCCGCGACGTGCAGAGCACCCTGACCCGTCTGGAACTGGGCGGCGACCCCGCCCAGTTGGCCGCGGTCAAGAACGAACTGTGGGTCCTCCAGCAGTACGATCAGGCCCTGCGCGTGCAGGGAGCCGCCGCCCTCTGAGCGGCCGCGTACGGCACGGTAACCGCGGGGTCACGGCCCGATTGCAAAAAGTCACCGCACGCCCCTCGTGGCGGCGATGTGTCGTACTCCACACTGGGTTCCGGTGCCTGAGTCCTCGGAGCGCGGCCGATCCGTCCCACACGGGTCCCACAACCCCGCGGTTCCGCTCATCGCGTACGGGACGGACAGCGGCGTGGCCGCAGACTCCGCCCCCGAAGTACCGCTGCCGCTCACCTCTGCAGCGATCATCCTGGAGGTCGCCCCCGTGCAGACCCAGACCCTCACCCAGACCGACACCAGCACGGACACGGAGCCGGACGCCGAGACCGACGTCCTGGTCGCGGTCCCGCCGCAGACCCGTGTCATGCACCACCCCGAGGCGGACCCGGAGGGCTCGCCCGAGCCGGCCGAACCGCCCGCCGGGGCGCTGGAGACCGAGTCCACCGAGCCGGTGGAGCCGCCCGTCGTGGAGCGCGCCCGCGCCGACACCGGCGGCCCGTCCTCCGACCTGTTCCGCCAGTACCTGCGCGAGATCGGCCGCATCCCGCTGCTCACCGCGGCCGAGGAGGTCGAACTCGCCCGCCGGGTCGAGGCCGGCCTGTTCGCCGAGGAGAAGCTGAGCAACACCCCCGACCTGGACAGCCAGTTGGCCGTCGACCTGGACCGCCTGGTGGTCATGGGCCGGATGGCCAAGCGCCGCTTGATCGAGGCGAACCTGCGCCTGGTGGTCTCCGTGGCCAAGCGCTACGTCGGCCGCGGCCTGACCATGCTGGACCTGGTCCAGGAGGGCAACCTCGGCCTCATCAGGGCCGTCGAGAAGTTCGACTACGCCCGTGGCTACAAGTTCTCGACGTACGCGACCTGGTGGATCCGCCAGGCCATGTCCCGGGCCCTCGCCGACCAGGCCCGCACCATCCGCGTCCCGGTCCATGTCGTCGAACTGATCAACCGGGTCGTCCGCGTCCAGCGCCGCATGCTGCAGGAGCGGGGCTACGAGCCGACCCCGGAGGAGGTCGCCGCCCACCTCGACCTGCCGCCCGAGCGGGTCAGCGAGGTGCTGCGGCTGGCCCAGGAGCCCGTCTCCCTGCACGCCCCCGTGGGCGAGGAGGACGACGTGGCCCTCGGCGACCTGATCGAGGACGGCGACGCGACCTCGCCCGTCGAGTCGGCCGCGTTCCTGCTGCTCAGGGAGCATCTGGAGGCCGTGCTGTCCACGCTCGGCGAGCGCGAGCGCAAGGTCGTCCAGCTCCGCTACGGCCTCGCCGACGGCCGCCCGCGCACGCTGGAGGAGATAGGCCGCATCTTCGGCGTGACCCGCGAACGGATACGGCAGATCGAGTCGAAGACCCTGAACAAACTCCGCGACCACGCCTTCGCGGACCAGCTGCGGGGATACCTGGACTGAGAAAGGGGGCCGCCTCCCGGCGGCCCCCCGTCACACCTGATCGACCGGTACCGCTAGTCCACCTCGGCCACCGCCTGGGCGAACTGCGCCTTGTACAGCCGCGCGTACGCCCCGTCCGCGGCCAGCAGGTCGCCGTGCGCGCCCTGCTCGACGATCGAGCCGTTCTCCATGACGAGGATCGTGTCCGCGTCCCGGATGGTCGACAGCCGGTGCGCGATCACGAACGACGTACGCCCGTGCGCGAGTTTGGCCATCGCCTTCTGGATCAGCACCTCGGTCCGGGTGTCGACGGAGCTGGTGGCCTCGTCGAGCACCAGTATCGTCGGGTCGGACAGGAACGCCCGCGCGATGGTGATGAGCTGCTTCTCACCGGCGCTGACGCCCGTGCCCTCGTCGTCGATCACGGTGTCGTAGCCGTCGGGCAGCGTCCGGACGAACCGGTCGGCGTGCGCGGCCCGCGCCGCCTCCTCGATCTCGCCCCGGGTGACGTCCCGGGACGCGCCGTAGGCGATGTTCTCCGCGATCGTGCCGCCGAACAGCCAGGTGTCCTGCAGCACCATGCCGATCCCGGAGCGCAGTTCGTTCCGGGACATGGACGCGATGTCGACGCCGTCGAGGGTGATCCGCCCGCCGGAGACGTCGTAGAACCGCATGAGCAGGTTCACCAGCGTCGTCTTGCCGGCGCCCGTCGGGCCGACGATCGCGACCGTGTGCCCCGGTTCCGCCTTCAGGGACAGGTTCTCGATCAGCGGCTTGTCGGGGTCGTAGCGGAAGGAGATGTTCTGCAGCTCCACCCGCCCCCGCAGCTCCTCGGGCCGCCGGCCCTCGACCGGATCCGCCTCCTGCTCCTCCGCGTCCAGGAGTTCGAAGATCCGCTCGGCCGAGGCGACACCCGACTGCACCAGGTTCGCCATCGACGCGACCTGCGTCAGCGGCATCGAGAACTGCCGCGAGTACTGGATGAAGGCCTGCACGTCACCGATGGACAGCGCGCCCGAGGCGACCCGCAGGCCGCCGACGACCGCCACCAGCACGTAGTTGAGGTTCGACACGCACATCATCAGCGGCTGCATGATCCCGCTGTTGAACTGCGCCTTGAACCCGGCCTCGTACAGCGCCTCGTTCTGCTCGGCGAACTGCTGCGCCGACTCGTCCTGCCGGCCGAAGACCTTCACCAGTGTGTGGCCGGTGTACATCTCCTCGACGTGGGCGTTCAGCTTGCCGGTGGAGCGCCACTGCTGCACGAAGTGCGGCTGCGAGCGCTTGCCCACGCGTGTGGCGACGACGAACGACAGCGGCACGGTCACCAGCGCGACCAGCGCCAGCAGCCACGACACCCAGAACATCACCGCGAGCACACCGATGATCGTCAGCAGCGAGTTGATGAGCTGGCCCATCGACTGCTGCAGCGTCTGCCCGATGTTGTCGATGTCGTTGGTCGCCCGGGACAGCACCTCACCGCGCTGCCGCTTGTCGAAGTACGACAGCGGAAGGCGCGACAGCTTCGTCTGCACGTCCTCGCGCAGCCGGAACATGGTGCGGTTGACCGTCCGGTTGACCAGCCGGGTCGCCACCGCCATCAGCAGACCGGCGACGGCGAACGTGCACAGCGCCAGCAGCAGGACGCGGCCCACGGCGTCGAAGTCGATGCCCTGGCCCGGGGTGAAGTCCGTGCTGCGGAGCATGTCGGCGATCTGGCCCTGGCCGCGCGCCCGCATCGAGTCGAGGACCTGCTCCTTGCTCGCACCGGCCGGCATCTGCCGCCCGATGATGCCGGAGAAGACCAGGTCGGTGGCCTTGCCGAGGATCTTCGGCCCGATCACGTTGAGGCCCACGCTGACCACCACGCACAGCAGCAGCGCGTAGATGGTGAGACGTTCCGGCTTGAACTGGGAGATCAGGCGTTTGCCCGACACCTTGAAGTCCATCGAGCGGTTGTCGGGCCCGCCGCCCTGGCCCATCATCCGCGCCATCGGCCCGGCCATCAGGCAGCCTCCGCTTCCGTCAGCTGGGAGAGCACGATCTCCCGGTACGTCTCGTTGTCGGCCATCAGCTCGTGATGGCGGCCCGTGCCGACGACCCGGCCCTCGTCGAGGACCACGATCCGGTCGGCGTCCCGGATGGTCGCCACGCGCTGGGCGACGATCACCACGGTCGCCTCCGCGGTCTCCTCGGACAGCGCCGCCCGCAGCGCCGCGTCGGTGGCGTAGTCGAGGGCGGAGAAGGAGTCGTCGAAGAGGTAGATCTCCGGGCGCTGGACGAGCGTGCGGGCGATGGCGAGCCGCTGGCGCTGGCCGCCCGAGACGTTCGTACCGCCCTGCGAGATGGGTGCGTCGAGCCCGCCCTCCAGACGGGTGACGAACTCCTTGGCCTGCGCCACCTCCAGCGCGTGCCACAGCTCCTCGTCCGTGGCGTCCGGATTGCCGTAGCGCAGATTGGTCGCCACCGTGCCCGCGAACAGGTACGGCTTCTGCGGTACGAGCCCGACCGTCTTCGCCAGCAGCTTCGGTTCGAGGGAGGCGACGTCCGTGCCGTCGACCAGGACCTCGCCGTCGGTCGCGTCGAACAGCCGCGGGACCAGCCCGAGCAGGGTGGACTTGCCGCTGCCGGTCGAGCCGATCACGGCGGTCACCTCGCCGGGCCGGGCCACCAGGTCGATCGACCTGAGCACGGGCTCCTCGGCACCGGGATAGCGGAACCCGGCACCCCGGATCTCCAGGTGCCCGTGCCGGCGCAGCTCCGTGACCGGCGCCACCGGCGGCACCACGCTGGAGGAGGTCCCGAGCACCTCCTGGATCCGCTCGGCGCACACCTCCGCGCGCGGCACCATCATGAACATGAAGGTGGCCATCATCACGGACATGACGATCTGCATCAGATAGGCGAGGAAGGCGGTCAGGTCGCCGATCTGCATCTCGCCGCTGTCGATGCGGTGCGCGCCGAACCACACCACCGCGATCGACGACAGGTTCACCACCGTCATCACGATCGGGAACATCAGCGCGAGCATGTTGCCGGTCTTCAGCGACATCTCGGTGAGATCGGCGTTGGACTTCCGGAACCGGTCCTTCTCGTACTCGTCCCGGACGAAGGCGCGGATCACGCGGTTGCCGGTGATCTGCTCACGCAGCACCCGGTTCACCGTGTCCAGCCGGGTCTGCATGGACCGGAACAGCGGCCGCAGCCGGCGCACGATCAGCGTCACGCAGATGCCCAGGGTCGGCACCACCGCGACCAGCACCGCGGACAGCGGCACGTCCAGGCCGAGCGCCAGCACGATGCCGCCCACACACATGATCGGCGCGGACACCATCAGGGTGAACGTCATCAGGGCCAGCATCTGGACCTGCTGCACGTCATTGGTGGTACGGGTGATCAGCGAGGGCGCGCCGAAGTGGCCGACCTCCCGCGAGGAGAAGGACTGCACCCGGCCGAAGACGGCGGCCCGGACGTCCCGGCCGAGCGCCGCCGCGGTCCGGGCGCCGAAGTAGACGGCACCGATGTTGCACACGACCTGCGCCAGCGAGATGCCGATCATCAGGGCGCCGAAGGAGAGGATGTAACCCGTGTCACCCTTCACGACACCGTTGTCGATGATGTGCGCGTTCAGTGTGGGCAGGTAGAGGGTGGCGCAGGTCTGCAGGAACTGCAGCAGCACCAGCAGGGCGATGGGTTTCTTGTAGGGCCTCAGATAGGTCCGCAGTAGTCGTATGAGCACGCTACGTCTCTCGGAGTCGGCGATGGGGCGGGCTTGATGCCCGAGGCTCCTATCGTCGGACACTCCACCCGCGTTACCTCAACCGATTAAGCCGACAGCAGTGCGCTTTACCGTCTTACGGGCGGAAAGCTCCGGGGTGTGTCTGATCCCTTACGGAAACGTACTGCTGCCGCACCGCCTGACCCACCGCCATCTCGTCGCCCGGCTCGAGGATCTGCGCCGCCGCGCCCTGCCAGGCCGGCGGGTTGCGCGGGTCGAGAGTGCCCTGCGAGGCACCGAGCGCCCAGGCCGCCTGCCGGGCCGCGCCGATCGCCGCGTAGTCCGCCGGCTGCGGCACCACGACCTGGGCCCCGAACAGCATCGGCGCCGCCGCCTGCACGGCGGGCAGCTCGGCGGCCGCCCCCAGCAGGAAGATCCGCCGCACCTCGACACCTCTGCCGCGCAGCACGTCCAGCGCGTCCGCGAGCCCGCACAGCATGCCCTCGAACGCGGCACGCGCCAGGTGCTCCGCCTTCATCGACTCCCGCCGCAGCCCGGCGAGGGTGCCCGCGGTGTGCGGCAGGTTCGGCGTCCGCTCACCCTCCAGATACGGCAGCAGGACGAGTCCGTGCGAGCCGGGCGTCGACTTCAGCGCCAGGTCGGACAGGCTCTCCAGGTCGGGCAGCCCGAGCAGTTCGGCCGTCCCGCGCAGGGCCCGTACGGCGTTGAGCGTGGTGACGACGGGCAGATGCATGCCGGTCGCGTCGGCCAGGGAGGTGATCATCCCGGTGCTGTCGAAGAGCGCCTCGGGGTGGACCGCCATCACGGACCCGGAGGCGCCGAGCGACACGACGGCGTCACCGAGCCCGATGCCGAGCCCGAACGCGGCGGCCATGGTCTCGCCGGTCCCCGCCGAGATCAGCAGCCCCTCGGGCGTCGTGCCGGCCGCCTCGGCCGGCCCGATCACCTCGGGCAGCATGGCCTGGTGACCGAGCGCCAGCTCGACCAGGTCGGTCCGGTAGGAGCCGGTGGCCGCCGACCAGTACCCGGTCCCGGAGGCGCCACCGCGATCGGTGGTTCTCCTGACCGGCCGCCCCAGCAGCTGCCACACCAGCCAGTCGTGGGCCTGCATGAGGATCGCGGTGCGCAGCGCGGCGTCGGGCTCGCTCTTCGCCAGCCAGCGCAGCTTGGTCACCGGCTGCGCGGCCTGCGGCACGCACCCCACGGCCTGCGCCCACGCCGCGCGCCCGCCGAGCGCGTCGATCAGATCGGCCGCCGCGACCTGCGCCCGCTTGTCCCCGCCGACCATCGCGGGCCGCACGGTGCCGCCCTGCGAGTCGAGCGGCACGAGCGCGTTCGCCTGCGCCGACACGCCGATGGCCTGCACGCCTTCGAGAAGTCCGCCGCCGGCCGCCTCACCGAGGGACAGCAGCCAGGCCTGCGGGTCGACGTCCGAGGGCCGTCCGCCCCCGCCGTCGGCGCCCTCGACCGGATGCGGGGCGTACCCCTGCCTGAGCACGGCACCCGTGTCCGAATCGCAGACGACGATGCGAGTGAAATCGGGCGCACTGTCCAGCCCGGCGACTATCCCCATGACGAAAATTCTATGGGCCGCACGGCGTGAGAGCGCGGGGCCTCACAGGCCCCTCGCAGCCGAGGAGAAACCATGTGCTGCGGCCGGCCCGGACCGGGTGCCCCGGACGGCCCGCACCAGGTGCCCCGGACGGCCGGGAGCAGGCGTCGCGGACGGCCGGAAGCAGGTGCCGCGGACGGCCCGCCCTAGGTGTTGCTGGTGCCCCAGTCGTCCTGCGCCGCGCCGTCGCCGCCGCGCTCGCGCAGGGAGCGCACGCGCTGGGCCACCGAGTCCGGCACGCGGTCGCCGACCTTGTCGCTCACCACGTGGTACGCCTTGCCCGCGAACTCGCGTCCCTGCTGCGCCGCCGACTCCGCGGTGTTGCGGACGGCGGGGTTCTGGGCGACCTGACGTGCCGACTTCTTCAGCTGCTCGTAGCGCTCGCGCCCGGCGCGCGTGCCCAGTACGTAACCCAGGGCCAGTCCGACGACGAACGTCAGCTTGTAGCGCATGGCGGCCACCCTCTCCTTGTGCAGGTCTCTGGCGCGGTGTCGGTGCCGGGGGAACCGATTGGCGGAGCACCCCCCTGCTTGCGCTAATGTATGTGTCGCAGCGAGCGCCCGCCCCCTGGCGAATACCCAGGTAGGTACGTTCGATGCAACGAGGCATTCCTCCGTAGCTCAATTGGCAGAGCAGCCGGCTGTTAACCGGCAGGTTACTGGTTCGAGTCCAGTCGGGGGAGCTCGGTCCTCCGTAGCTCAATTGGCAGAGCAGCCGGCTGTTAACCGGCAGGTTACTGGTTCGAGTCCAGTCGGGGGAGCATGCTGAAGAGGACCCCTCAGGGGTCCTTTTTCATGTCCGGCCCCGCGCCCCGGGAACCGTGCAGGTCACGGCGGAGTCCTCATGGGCAGGCGAAGTCGACCATACGAAGCAGGAGATCGTATGAGCGGCTATGCTGCGGCAGACGGCGCGCACAAATGTGCGCGACACGCCGCTATGGGGCGGTAGCTCAGCCGGTTAGAGCAGCGGACTCATAATCCGTCGGCCGTGGGTTCGAGTCCCACCCGCCCCACCAGTGCAGGTCGCTGATCTGCGGAAACGTTCATCTTTTGAGTGTCGGATCGTCAACTTGGCCTGAACGGAGCGGCGCAGGGCGAGTCGTCAGAATTCGGTGACGTGGAGACTGTCGCCAGCAGCCGCTCGTACTGTGACGCTCTTGTGCCCCCGTTCGTCCTGGAGGGCTTCGATCCCAGGGGTCCGCATGGTGGTGATGAGGACCGTGGTGCGGAGCAGCTCACGCAGGTGAGGAAGAACCTCACCCAGGCCGTAGATGTGACACCTGAGCCAGTCATGCAGTGCCTGTGTCAGTTCGTCGGGCAGGGGTGGGGCCAGATCTGGGTCGCGAGGGGTCGGGCTGTCCGTGTGCCGCAGCTGGCCTTCACGGTGGCGGCGGAGGTGATCCAGCAGGTAAGGGTCCGTGGAGCGTCCGGGTTCCTTCCGGGCGCGCTCGTCGCGCCTGACGCGTTCCTCCTCGAGGGCCTTGAGCATGCGCTCGGCGCTGCCGTGTGGTGCCTGGGCGCGGAGAGTCTCGGCGTACGTCTCGTGATGCAGCCGATAGACCGAGCGGCCGGCGCTGTCGATCGATTCGGTTATGAAGGGCGCCGCGAACTCGAGTGCATTCCGCACACGCTTGTCCGTGAGCGACAGGCCGAAGTCGAACATGCGGGAGACGACGTCCGGCCACAGGCCGCCTGCCCAGGGCAGCCCAGCGCCGTGGGCGAACGCGAGTCCGGTCAGCAGCGCGTGCACGACGGGATCGGGGCAGCGAGCCGGCAGGGCTGTTGCTGAAGGTGCGGTCAGCCGCTGGACTTCCAGGCACAGCACGAGTTGGTTGCCGCCCGACCTGCGGACGACGCGAGGTGCGGCCTCCCGTGCCTGCACAACGCGTCAGTGACGGGGCCTCGTCCCGGTCCCGAGAACTGTCGCCCTATCCCGTGAACAACCACCACCGATGCCACTGCACGGCCCCCTCGAAACACCCTTCCACGGTGAGCAGGCTCTGCGGAATTCCCGGAATACAGATCCCTCGGACCTGCCCAGGCCCAAAGTCCGATACGCATCGCACCGATGTAGTAAGTCAGGTGATGGGGTGGCGCCGATCGTTCACGCGTACGTCGATGCCGCGCGTCAGGCAGACGACGAGACTCACTTGCTGGATATCGGCGCTCAGTGGTACCTGTTGCGGGTTCCCGGTGCGCTGCGACACCACGCTGCTGGAGCGATCGATCTGATGGTCGGAGGGTGATGCCGTTGAAAATCAACGGTATTCAGGGTGTGTCTAGGAAATGCGATCCAGCTGTCGCAGGACCGTCAGCCATGAATCGTCGGGATCCTCTCCGGCGATCTCCCGATATCCGCCGCCGAACACTTTTTCGAGTAGAAATCCGTTGAGGTCGTCGGTGAACTTCTCGAAGGCCTCGCTCTGCCACCAGATCACGCCGGTATCAGGGAAGCCCCAGACTTCATCCGTCGCGCGATGGAGGAAAATGGGGTCTTCGTTGATCTTTCCAATGCAGAACCATTGTGTCCGGTTCAGCTGTACCGGGGTACCTTCCCTGGGGTCCGCATAGAATTGTGAGTCGACTACGACCTTCGCCTCGAAGAGCACCACAGAGCCGAAGATCCCTCCGTCTGCCCTGATCAGGAAGTCCACGTAGTCGGCGGGGATGTCAGAGGAGAGGGGGCGCCCGGAGTACCCACCTCGGACATCGTTCATCATTCCCAGGTCAAAATCGTCTGCGAGCAGCGAACGTGCGGTCGCGAAGAGTTCTTCCAGTTCCCGGGAGATCATTCGGGGCCCTCGATTCTAATCTTCAGGGGAGTGTGGTCGGGAAGATTTCTGATTTGATTCCAGATCTGGTTTCCTATCCGTTGGTTGGTGAACGCGTCCAGGATGTGCAGGTTGGTCGCGGCATCGGGTCCTCCCAATTGCAATTCTCATACATGATCAGGGTTCATTCTCTGGAGGATTGTACTACGCAGAGTGTCCGCGAAGTCGCGGTTGGTCTTTCCGAACTGATCGTTAACTCGGCGTATCAGGTCTCGTTTGTAGTTGTTGGTGATCGAGGAGTCGCGGGCCACCGGGTTGGGCGCCTTGAACAGAACTCCCGCATCGCTCAGCTTCAGAAGCGCATCGGCCTTCATCCTGAATTGCTGTTTGGGCATACCCTCGAGCCACTGGACGGTGACCTCGACGGGGCCGCCCTCCGTGCATTGCAGCCCTAGGGGATCCAGGAAGGCCAGTGGGTTCGGCACGTAGCCGTAGTTGTCCGGCCCCGCCTCCAGCCCGAGAGGATCCGGGCTCATGTAGCGGCCGGCGTCCGGCGCGTAGTAGCGCAGGCAGTTATAGTTGAGGCCGGTTTCGGCGTCGGGGTACTGGCCGGGGAAACGAAGTGGGCAGTCGGCGGATTGCGGGGGCGCCGCCGATGTCACCACGGACATCCCCCACAGCGTGGCGCGGCCCGACCAAGTGATCTCTCCGGCTGGGCTTATGAGCTCTGTGGGTGTGCCTACGGTGTCGGTGAGCACCGCGTGGAAGCGGGAGGACGCACCCCGCGCGGAGCGTTCGGTCCGTGGTGTCGTGTGGTCGGTCTGGGCGAGTGGCCGGTGCGAGTCCGGAGCGTAGTCCCACGTCGTGACGCTGCCGTCAGGGCCGATCTGTTCGGCGACACGGGTCCCATCCCAGCTGAACCGTATCTCCTCGATGACTGAACCCTCGTCCGACAGCCGTTGCTTTGCGGTCCGGCGTCCCAGGGGGTCGTATCGGTACCGCCAAGTCCCGCCTTGCGGCGTGGTCGCGCGCGTCAGTCGGCCTTCGGGGTTCCACTCGTAGGTCCAGATCTTCTGCCGGCCGCTGAGCAGCTTCCGGGACATGCGGACGACGCGGCCCTCAGCGTCGTAATGGAAGGAGGCGCGCCCGGACGTGCGCAGTTGGTTCCCGCTGTACTCGTGCTGCTGGATCCGTCGGGAAGATGGGTGGACGTGACGTTCCCGGCTTGGTCGTAGGCGGTCGCCACGTCGATCGGGTCCCGTACGAACTTCTTGACCATGTTGCGCACCGAGGCGGGCAGCTTGTCGAAGCCCGGGTTCAGCTTCAGCCGC
>NZ_JBHVGU010000020.1:153073-189631 GCF_042800575.1 Streptomyces sp. NPDC057616 | reverse complement strand
GCCCCGAGCCGGTCGGGACGAAGATGAGCTCGTCGCAGCCGCTCGACTCGAAGGCGGCGGCGTAGGACTTGACCATGTCCGGGGTCACCGCGGCGCTCGCGGCGATCTGGCCGGCGACGTCGCCGAGGAAGCCGTAGTAGTCCAGGAGATAACCGTCCGCCTGCGCGCGGGCGTCGGGCCCGAGCCCGAAGTAGGCCAGGGACAGCTTGCGGGGTGTGCCCGAGCGGCCGGCGTCGCGCCAGGCGGCGTCCACTGCGGCCGCCGCCTGGGCGAACATGTCCGGCGAGCCGCCGCCCATGATCCAGCCGTCGCCGAACTCGGCCACCCGCCGGAAACTGGCCGCGCTCCCGCCGCCCAGGATCAGCTCGGGGCCGCCGTCGCGCACGGGCCTGGGCCCGATCCCGCCGGCGATGCCGCGCTCCTCCCCGGCCCAGATCCGCTTCATCTCCTGGAGCTGGTCCTCGAAACGGCGCCCCCGGCCCTTGGTGGACAGCCCGCTGGCGGCGAAGTCGTCGTCGCGCCCGCCGAGGCCCACCCCGAGCACGAAGCGTCCGCCGGAGATCCGTTCCAGGGAGGCCGCCTGCTTGGCCAGCAGGGCGGCGTTGGTGTGGAGGGGCGCGAGGAGCACGCTCGTCGTCAGGCGGATTCTGCTGGTGACGGCGGCGGCCGCGCTGAGGGCGATCAGCTCCTCGTAGCCCTGGTACACCAGCCGGCCGATGGTGCCGAGGGTGCTGAATCCCGCACCCTCCGCCTGCCGGGCCCAGTCCAGCAGTCTCGCCGGCTCGGTACCGGGAACCGTGTTGGGAAGGCCGATTCCGATGTCCATCCGTTCCTCCGGTCGTAGGCAATTCGCTCGACGCCCATCATGCGCACAGACACCGCGCGGGCGACCGCATTGACGGAGCTACGACCACCCGGCCGCGTGGACCGGCCACCGGCTAGTGCCAGTTGCTGATCTGGACGTCGCGCGGGGCGGGTTCGCCCTTGCCGGTCTCGATCAGCCGCTTCAGGCTCATCAGGAACGTCGCCCACTTGGTGCTGCAGTGGTACATGAACTCCACGGGCTCCTTCCAGCCCTCGTGCCGGAACAGCACGATCGTGTAGCCGTCCTCCTGTTTGAGGTCGAAGTGGACCTGGGTGCCGATCCACTCCTCGGGGCCGTCGACGACCTCCCAGCGCACGTGCTCGCCGGGCCGGCCTTCGAGCACCTTCATGTCGAAGCCGCCGGGCCCGAAGCGGAAGCGGATCACTCCGCCGACCTCTGTGTCGCCCTCCGTGTCCTGTGTCCACCAGTCCGACAGGCCCTCGATCGTGGTCAAGGCCGCGTAGACGTCGTCGGGGGACGACGTGACACCGATCCTGTGCAGGATGTCCACCATCGCGATCTCTCCTTCTCATGCGGGTAGTTGTGTGCGGGTGCGTGCGTACGGGCTCAGCTCTCCTTGCTGCGCTGGATCGTCTCGGCGATCCGCCTGATGCGCTGCAGCCGGGCATCCCAGGCCGACCCGACCGATGCCAACTGCACGACAGCGCGGGCGAGTTGAGCCTCGTCCACCTGATACAGGCGCTCGCGTCCGGACGGGGTCACATGGACGAGTCCGACCCGGCCGAGGACGCCGAGGTGCTTGGTGACCGCCTGGCGGGTGACCGGCAGCCGCTCGCTCAGCGTGGTCGCGGTCCCGCTGCCGTCGGCCAGCAGCAGGTCGAGCATCCGCCGCCGGATGGGATCCCCCACCGCGGACCAGAGCTCGTCGTCGACGACGGCGGTCACCGCGCCGACTCCATACGGGCGGCATACGCGACGAGCCGGGGCAGGAAGTGGTGGTCCCAGCTCTTCGCATGGTCGCGGTACGCCTCTTCGAGTACGGCCGCCTCCCAGCCCCGCTCCCGGAATCCCGACTCGCTGAAGCGCAGCAGCGTGCCCGTTCCCGAGGGGATCAGGTCGAAGGTGACCAGGAGCGAGTTGGCGGGCCCGGCGGTCTCTCCGTCGTCGTACACCCACCGGAAGCTGAACCGCCGCGGCGGGTCGGCCTCCACCACCGTGAGGGACTCGGCCTTGGCGTCCGGGGCGCTCGGGTCGCCGAACGTGATCGTCCCCGTGCCGCCGGGCACCGGTTCGAGCTCCGCCTCGTCCGGCCACCACTCCCGCAGGTGTTCGGGCTTGCTGACGACCTCGTAGACCACCTCGGGTGTGGCCTCGATGCGGATCTCCCGCTCGATGCTGCCGTACTCCATACCGCCGGCCTCCTTTCGCAACCTTTGGTTGCACATCACGGTAGACCTCTCCGCCGCGATACGCAACCATCGGTTGCAGATAGAGGTCGGGGGGTGCCGATACAGATCAGGACAGGGGCGGGGCGTCGAGCCGGTGGACGCTGGTCGGTACGGGCCTGGTGGGCATGAACAGGGCCGGCGCCTCGCCGTCCGCGGCCGTCGCGGGCGCGTCGGTCAGCCGCATGCGCTCCCGCAGACGCCCGTAGAAGTTGGCGGGGTTCAGCCTCACCAGGCGCAGCGGCTCGGGTGCCGCGGTCACGCCGATCCAGTCGCCGGGGTCCAGGACGCCCCGCGGCTGCCCGTCGACGCTCACCGCGGCGCGCCCCGAGTGGGGCAGCACGCGCAGGGTGATCGGCTCGTCGGCGTTCGCGATCACCGTGCGGTTGAACGCCATGTGCGGCGCCACGGGCGTGAAGATCACCGCCCGCATCCGGGGCGACAGCACCGGTCCGCCGGCGGCGAAGCTGTAGGCGGTCGAGCCCGTCGGGGTGGCGACGACGACACCGTCCGCCGAGTACGAGGCCAGCAGCCGCCCGGCGATGTAGACGCCGAGGCTGACCTGGTGGTCCCGTGCCAGCTTCTCCACCACGACGTCGTTGAGGGCGGTGACGTCCAGCGCGATGCCGTCGTCGTCCTGGTCCGCGCCATCGGACTGCGGCGGGGGCGGCGGGAGCGCGGGCCCGTGGCCGTAGCAGAGGAACTGCTCCACGTCGGTGGGGAACTCCAGCAGCTTCGAGGCCCGCATGGTGAGCGTCATCCGCTCCTCGTACTCGGACTGTCCGGCGTGCACGGCGTCCAGGGCCCGCTCGACCTCCCCCACGGCGGTCTCGGTGAGGAAGCCGACCCTGCCCAGGTCGACGCCGAGCACCTTGATGTTCTTCTTCGCGGCGATACGGGCCCCGCGCAGAAAGGTGCCGTCTCCGCCGAGGGTGACGATCAGATCGGGGCTGCCCGCGGCGCGCACCTCGTCCCGGCCGCTGCGACGGCTTCCCTGGCCCTGCCAGACGTCGATGTCGACGCAGCCGATGTCGTTCCGCGCGCACCACTGCCGTACGGTCCGGCCTCCCGACACCGCCTCGGGCCGGCCACCGTGCACGACGAGTCCCAGCCGGCTGATCGGCATGTCATCTCCCACACTGCCGTCGGGTCCGCTGCCTGTACGCCATCGTCACAGCTTTGGCCCGGGCCTGCCATGGGGCCGGGCACTCCCGCGATGTGTCGGCCGTCTGTCCGTCGTCTGTGCGCCGGTGCGGAGAGTCTTCACACGTTCCGACGACGTACGGGTGCCTGCCGTGCGATCCCTGGGAAGACTTATCAGCGGCCGCCGCCTGATGTCGGCGAGGGCGACGGCCGCTGTGCGCGAGGGCTCGCGCCGTCCCCTGGCGCGAGGGCCCGCGCGGGAATGTCCTTGCGGCCCGGGGGCCGAGCGGGAGTCAGCCCCAGCTCGAAACAGCCGCGAGGACGAAGGCCGGGGCCCGCTGGAAGCTCAGACGCGGGACGAGGTGGGCTCCGGCCGGCCGGGACGCGTGCTTCGCTGTCCGAGGACTGGGGACACGGGAGGAACGGATTCCTCCCTTCCGACAGCCTAGAACGGTCCGTCCGTCCGGCGACAGTCCGCGCGGCGTCCCGCGGTGCGCCGGGCGTGACCGGCCCGGTACCACCAGGCGCAGCGCCCCCAGAACCACCACTGCACTCCCTCCTGCCTGGCGGCGTCCGGGGAGGTCCAGGTTCACGGCCTGACCTCCCCGGAACGCCGGGACCCTTCCGTCGGGCGGGCCCCGGGTTCCCCGGCGGGCGTCACCGACACCCGCGCCGGGGCGCGCGTTCGGGCGGCGCGCCGGTCAGGCGGAGCGGGAGAGCTGTTCGCGCACCCACGCGGGGTCTGGATTGACGTAGGGCCGGCCCGCCACGAGGACGGTGGGCACGGTCTCGTCGCCGTCGTTGGCCGCCCGCACCACGGCCGCACCGTCCGGGTCGCGCCAGATGTCGACCCAGTGCACCCGCCGGGCACGACGGCCCAGCCGCATGCGCAGGCGCAGGCAGTACGCGCAGCCCGGACGCCAGAAGATCACCGGCCGGCCGTCGGCATCGCTGCGCCGCTGCGCCTCCAGCGCGCCGACCGACCTCGGGAAGATCAGCGGCGAGTTGACGCCGGCGAACGCCACGAAGAGCACAATGATCACCGCGGCCGCTCCCGGCTTCCCCGCGAGGATCATCCCGGCCGCGGACACCGCGCCGCAGAGCACCAGAACCACCGGCAGGATCCATGCGCGCATCATGGTGACGCAGGCTACCGAGGAGACGAGAACACGTGGAAGACCGGGACCCGCGGGGCGGGCACGAGGAGCGGGAGCAGGCGAGCCCCGAGATGTGCAAGCGCATCCAGGACAGCTTCGACCGGCAGGGGCTGATGGCCCATCTCGGCGCCCGGATCGCGCACATCGGGCCGGGCCGTGTGCACATCGAACTGCCGGCCCGGCCCGAAGTGACCCAGCAGCACGGCTACTTCCACGCCGGCGCCATCAGCGCGATCGCGGACAGCGCGGGCGGCTACGCGGCCTACACCCTGTTCCCCGGGAACACCGACGTGCTCACCGTCGAGTACAAGATCAACCTCCTCGCACCGGCCGTCGGCGACGTCGTCGAGGCGGTCGGCACCGTCGTGAAGTCCGGACGCACCCTGACGGTCTGCCAGTTGGAGGTGTTCGCCGTCCGGGACGGGCGGCGCAAGCTCGTCGCCGCCGGGCAGCAGACCCTGATCCGGGTCGACGGGTCCGGGCGATGAACCGGGTGCGGATACGCTGACCCGTGCGTGATCATCGAAAGGACCCGGAGCGAGGAGAGACGTGAGCAGCTGGTCGGACGCCCTGGACCGGTGCGGCATCAGCGATCCCTCTCTGCGCCGGGACTACGGCATGCAGCGCGCGCTCGCCCGGCGGTTCGCACCGGCCGAGTACATGACCCTCCGGCTGCTGCTGCCCGCAGCGCTGCACCCGTCCGTCTTCACCGCGGTCGCCTTCATGCACGAGACGGACGAGCGCATCGACAGCGGGGAGCCGGCCGCCCGGCAGGCGGCGCTGCGCGTCTGGGACCAGGAGGTCACCGCCGCGCTCGCGCAGCAAGGCGCCGCACAGCGGCCCATGTTGAGGGCTCTGGCGGACACCGCCCGGCGGCATCCGGTCCTGGCGACGCGCGTACGGGCCTTTCTCGACGGCGCGCCGGTGGAGGCCGCCTGGACGGGCTTCGAGACGGAGAGCGACTTCCAGGCGTACGTGGACAGTTACTCCCTGCCCGCGCTGATGCTCACGGCCTGCCTCTTCGAACCGCCTTCCCCGGCGGACGCGTTGGTGTTCGAGGCCGACTGCCGGACGCTGATCGAGGCCATGCAGCGCATCGACTTCCTGGCGGACCTGCCCGAGGACGTCGCTCAGGGGCGGATCGGCGTACCGAGGGACACCCTGGCCCGGCACGGCCTGAAGACCGAGGACTTGGCGCGCGGCAGCGGCGACCACGTGCCCGCCGTCGAGCGCCTGGTCACGGAGCAGGCCCGGGTCGCGGCCGCCGGGCTGGACGGCTGCGGCAAGCTGCCCGAACTCGCGGAGCCCGGGCACCGGCCGTTCCTCGACGCCCTGATCGCCGTGCAGCGTCTGCGCCTGCGGGCCGTGGAACGCAAGGGCGCCGAGCTCCTGACCCACGGTGCCAGGCCGGACGCCCTCGCGACCCTGCGGCTGCTGCTGCACGCCTATCGCAATGCCCGCAGAGAGCGCCGCGCATCGAGGTGAACGGGCTGCTCCGGTCCGCGCGGAGCCCCGCTCTCGGCTCACCGGTGTGAAGTTACGCCGCCCTTCCCGACCGGCCCCGTGAAGCGCGGGTCTTTTTCCACGGCCACCCCCGGCGTCCACACCGCCCGGCACCTCAGCCGGCGCCCAGACCGCGATCCACGCGCACCCTCGCTCACCGCTCACCGGTGTGAAGCGGTGCCGCCCGTGCCGACCGGCCCTGTGGAGTGCACGTTGTCCTCCTTGGCCGTCTCATGCGTCGTACGCCGCCGGGCGGCGGGGCGGCTCAGCAGGATTCCGGTCAGGACCAGGGCGAGGCCGCACAGTTGCTGCGCGGTCAGGGTCTCGTCGGCCACGATCGTGCCCAGGAGCACGCCGGTCACCGGGTTGAGCAGCCCCACCAGGCCGACGGTCGCCGCGGGCAGACGGCGCAGTCCGGCGAACCAGGCCGCGAAGGCCAGGGCCGTGGCCACCGTCGTGACGTATCCGAAGGCGAGGGCGGCCGACGTGTCCAGGGCCGGGGGCGCGCCTTCGACGGCGACGGCGAACGGCAGCAGAAGCAGCCCGCCCGCGATGAGCTGCCAGGACGTCGAGGCGAGGACGTCGACCTGGTGGCTCCAGCGCTTGGCGAGGATGTAGCCCAGCGACGACAGCAGCAGGGCCGTCACCGAGGCGAGCACACCGAGCGCGCTCGCCCGTGTCCCGCCGGTGAGCAGCATGAGACTCACGCCCACGATCCCCGCGGCGGAACCCGTCAGATGCCGCGGCGACGGACGCTCGGAGAGCAGCGGCCACGCCGTCAGCATCATCACGAGCGGCGACGTCGCCATGATCGTCGAGGCGAGGCTGGTGGGCAGCAGCTGGGCGGCGACGTAGACGAGGACGAAGAACACGCCCGCGTTGAGGGTGCCCAGGACCAGCGACTTCCACCACCAGGACCCGTGCGGGCGTCTGCGGGCGACCGCGAGCAGCAGCACTCCGGCGGGCAGCGCCCGGATCACCGCGCCGTACAGGGGATCTCCCGCGGGGAGGTAGGCGTGCGTGACGTAGTAGGTGGTGCCCCAGGCCACGGGAGCGATCGCCGCGACCGCCGTCCAGCGCAAGGTAGCTTCCATGGAAGGTAATATAACTTCCTCGGAAGCTATAGTGAAGCCATGGCTGACGATCTCGACCGGACCGGCGACCTCGACCACGTGGCCCGGATCCAGGCGGAGTGGGCCCGCGAGCGCCCCGATCTCGACGTGAGCCCGCAGGGGGTGATCGGCCGCCTCCACCGCCTCGCCGGGCTGCTCACCGAGCAGCTCTGCGTCGTCTACCGCCGATTCGGCCTCAGCGAGGGCGAGTTCGACGTCCTGGCCACATTGCGCCGGGCCGGCGACCCGTTCGAGCGGGCGCCGAGCGAGCTGTCGGAGCACACCATGGTGACGACCGGCGCCATGACCAAGCGGCTCGACCGGCTCGAACGCGCGGGCCTGGTGAGCCGGCGCCGCTCCGAGGCCGACGGCCGCGGCCGCGTGGTCGCACTGACCGACGCCGGCCGCGACCTGATCGACGCGGCGTTCACCGAGCACATGCGCAACGAACGGCGCCTGCTGGACACACTCGCACCGAAGGAGGCGGCGCAGCTTCAGGCGCTGCTCACCGCCTGGCTCGGGCGTATGGACCCGCCACGGAGCTGAGACGCGCACCCGGGACGCGCGCCTGCGCGGGAGATGCCCGGGTGCTCGCGCGCACCGGAGGCATCCCCCGCCGGCGGGACCGTCAGCCCCGGAACGCCCCGAACTTCACTTCCTTGCCGCAGACGTTGAAGATCGCGGCGGAGCCCGTGTCGGTGGTGACCTTCACCGTGCGGCTCACGTCCTTGGGCAGGGCGATCTCCACCTTCGACGCCTGGACCCCGCACGTCTGCCGGGCCGACTCGGTGCCCTCGAAGTTCAGGTCCGCGTAGCTGACGCTCGCCGTGGCGGTGGCTCCGGGCCTCACGTCGACGGCGTCGGTTCCGGCGGCGGAGTTGTCGGTCTCGATCGGGGAGCTCTTGCCCTGGTCGTCCTTGGCGACGAGGGAGGTGGCGCCCACGATGGTGCACGGCTTCGCCGACGTGTTGGTGATCTTCAAGGTGCCGGTCGCGGGCCTGGACGGGGTCGCATGCCGGGCGGCCGCGACGAAGGCCGCCTTCGTGGTCCGCGCGGTGCACGCGGCGATCGTGCCGTCCCCGCCCCGCGCGGAGGCGTCGCCCCCGGTCGCGCCGGGCGTGCCGGAGCCGGTCCCCTCCGCGGTCGCGCTCGGCGTGGCGCTGCCGCCCTGCGCCGACGCGGTGCTGCCGGTGCTCTCGCTTCCCGAAGCCTTGTCGTCGTTCTGGCAGGCGGTCATCGTCAGCCCCGCGGCCAGCACGGCGGCAGCGGCGACGGCGGTACGGACTCGCATGAAATCTCCTCGTTACCGATCGGTAGGTTCGGAGGGGAAGATGCCTCCTACTGATCGCCGGTTCAGCAGTCACGCGTGACAAGTACCACAGCCGTCGACGGAGAATGGCGGTAACTCCCCTTACGTCCGCACCACTTGACGACAGCGGCGGTCGCGGGGAGGCAACACTGCGGGACGGACGTGATCTCGCGCCGGGAGGAGCCGTCGCCACGACGCCGCTCGTCCGGCCGATGGCGTGGGACCATCCCCTTGGTCGTACGAGTCAGCCGTAAGCGTTGGTCGTAGGCGTTGGTCGTACGAGCGACCGGGAGGTGTCGGTATGCGCTGGTGGGTCGCGGGCTGGGCGGTGGCCGGGATGGTCGTCCTCGCGTCGTGCGGCGGGTCTTCGGGCGGGGCGTCGGGTGCGGGGCGCTCCGCCGGGCCGTCGAGCAGTACTCCGGCGCAAGGTTCCTCGACGCCGGCGCCGGCTCCGTCCTCGGCCACGCCCACCGGTTCCGGCACCCCCGGCGGGTCGGCGTCGGCCGGTGAGCCCTCCGGGGCGACGGGCCGTTGCGCCGCCGGGCACGCCCAGGTCACCGTCTCCCCCGGCGACGCACCCACGCGCCGGCTGTGCGTGCGGCCCGGGACCGTGGTGTCGCTCGTTCTCGAACCGCGGGCCGACGACCGGCGGTGGACGGCGGTGAACAGCTCCGCGCCGGTGTTCGTCGTGGCGTCCGGCTGGCAGGTGGGTCCGGACGGCACCGCCCGGGCCTCGCTGCGCAGCGCGGGCACCCGGGGCGGCAGCGCCAAGGTCACGGCGCTCGCGAAGGCCCCGGACGTGGCGGGCGCCGCCCGGGCCGCCTTCACGCTGGACGTGAGTGTCGTGCCGTATCCGAAGGAGGGGTGACCCCGGCGGACCGGGATCACCCCTCCCTCATCGGTGCGGCGTCAGCCGTGGTCACGCGTCCTGAGCGTGTAGATGCCACGGCCGTGCGTGGCCGCGTACAGGGTGCTTCCGTCCGGGCCCAGCTTCAGCTGGAGGACGGCGACGGCCGGCAGGGAGCCGAGGCGCTCCCACTTGGTGTGACCGGGTGCGCGGTAGACGACGCCGAGGTCGGTGCCGACGGCGAGGCCGCCGTTCGCCGTGACGACCGCGGAGTTGGTCGGCACGTCGGGCAGGTTCGCCGAGATGTCCTTCCAGGTGGTGCCGCCGTCGGTGGACTCGAAGACATGGCCGAGGCCGGCTCCGGGGCCCTCGGTCCAGTGCCGCGAGAAGCCGTTGACCGCGAGGAAGACGTGGTTCGCGTTCTTCGGGTCGATGGCGAAGCCGCTGAGGTAGCGGTTCGGCACGGTCCCGTTCACCGGCAGGCTGATGTCGTGCCAGCCGGTCCCGTCCGCGTTGCCGACGGAGATGCCGCGCGCGAAGCCCTGCTCGTTGCAGGGGCCGCACCAGGCCGCGTAGACCTTGCCGCCCGAGGCCGCGACGGCGGTCGCGGTCCGGCCCGCGCCGAGGTCGTACACGCTCTTCCACTCGCTGCCGCTTCTGATGGCGTAGCCGTGGGACTGCGTCCACACGTGCCGGCCGCCCGCGACCCAGGCCGCGCTGTTCTTCAGGTCGGCCGCGAGCGGGGCGATGAAGCGTGCCTCACCGGTGGCATTGTCGGCCGGGGCGACGTTGTACGAGGTCGCCTTGGTCGGGTCGTTGATCCAACTGCCGTCGTTGACCGCGCAGTTCTGGGTCACCTGGACCGAGAGGTAGACGTACTCCTGGGCGATGTTGCAGCCGTTGGCGGGGTCGGCGAGGGTGTCGCCGCCGTCTCCGCCGAAGTTGGAGCCCATCACCTTGTCGTTGCTGCGCAGCATCGACTGGCCGTTGTCCTGCAGACCGCCGGTGACGGAGACGCCGTGGTGGTCGAGGTCCTTGCCGACGCCCACCGAGTAGTACTGCAGGGTGTCGATGGAGCCGTCGTTGAGCGAGGCCCAGTCGGTGGCGTGGCCGGAGGAGTCCTGGGAGCCGTCGACCGGGCGACGGTAGGCACCGCCGTCGTTGCCGACGTAGACGACGCTCCTGCCGTGGTAGCGGCCGATCGCCACGCCGTGCTGGTCGGGGTGAGTGGTCTGGCTGCAGTCACCGGTCTGCTTGCTCGGGTCGATGCTCCAGCAGGGGAACGGGAAGTTCCAGTACGGGCCCACCGCGGACCAGCCGGCGCCGCCGTCCTTGGACTCGAAGACCTCTTCCAGACCCAGGTACACATGCCTGGGGTTGGCGGGGTCGACGGTCAGGAACTGGTTGTACCAGGCCTGCACGCCCGGCATGTAGCCGGCGTCCGTGAGCGCGGAGCCGTCGGCGGCCAGCTGCTTGTAGTCGGCGACCTTCGTCCAGGGCCCGAACGGCGACGCGGCGCTGTAGACGCCTTCCAGGTTGCTGTCCGGGTTGGTCGCCAGCTGCTCGGGCGACTGGTCGATGGCGTAGTAGCGCGAGTTGTCGGCGGAGTGGGCGAAGGTGACCGTGCCGACGTTGTCCGGGTCGGTCGGCATGTCACCGAAGCCGCTGCCGATGCGCTGCCAGCTGCCGCCGGTCCGCGTGTAGAAGCCGTTGTAGTCGTCGCCGCTGCGCCAGCCGACCGCGAGCACCACCTTCGCGGGGTCCTTGGGGTCGAAGGCGATGTCGTTGGTGATGTTCTTGTACGCGGCGGCAGGGTCCTTCGCCTTCGAACCGCCCGGCAGATAGTCGGGGTTGGGGGCGAACTCGAGCTTCCAGGCGCCGTTCAGCTTCTTCGTGGAGTGGCTCCACACGCCTTCACTGGTCGCGGCCCACACCTTGCCGCCACCGAACCGCAGTTGGCGGATCGTCGTGCTCTCCAGCTGATCGCCGCCGACCCGGCTGCGTGCGGAGAAGGCGCCGTGGTGGGGGTGGGTGAGCACGTACACGCCGCTGCCGAGATAGGCGTCCGCGTTGGTGTTCGCCTCGCCGGTGCCCAGCCACAGCCGTCCGGCGCCGTCGAGCGCGAGTGCGCCGGTGGCCTGCGAGGACAGGCTGTCGCTGATGGACTGCCAGTGGCCGCCGCCGGAGCGCGAGCGCCACACACCGCCGCCGGCGCTGCCCGCGTAGACGTAGCCGTCGTCGTCCGCGGCCATCGCGGCCATGCGCCCGGTCACATTGCCCGCGCCGCCGCTGGAGTTGGAGTCGATGTCGCGGTAGCGCGGGTCGTCGGAGTTGTAGGGCAGGTCGGTGATGTCCTGCCAATGGCCGCCTGCGCTCGGCAGCTTGTTCAGGCTCTGCCAGGCGGCGCCGTACGCGCCCGGTGCGACGACGCCGGGCGCTGTGCGGGCCTCGGCGTACTGGGCCGCGCCCTCGGCTATCTCGTCGGCCTCTCCCCCTTCGTCCCCGTCGTCCGCCTTCGCCTTGAGGCCGACGTCGCCCGCCGAGTGCGCGCGCTCGGCGGCGAGTTGAGCCTGCGTGCGGGCCCCGAAGGGGCTCGTGTGCCGGCCACCGGGCGCCGCGCCTGCGGGTATCGCCACGAGCCCTGCGGTGGCAGTGACGGCACAGATGGTGAGCCACCGTCTTCTGCGGGTTTGTTCTGGCACCAGATCCTCCCGAACGGGTGTGGATACAGCCGTTGCGGGAGACCCGATCACGAGAAGACGGAAACCGTCCGAAACTTGGTCAACTCTTTGTCCGGAACCTGTCAGGTCGGCTGACCGGAAACATTCGGCGACTACACCGTGCGCGCAGGTCCCGGAAAGGTCAACTACCGTGCGCGCACGGCCTGTACGTAATAGAGCCAAGGCTTTACGTCCCCGCGCCCGGCCACCTCGAACCCGGCGTCCGCGATCATGCCGTCCAGGAGGTCGACGCGGTTGTGCGCCATGGCGTGGGCCGTTCCGCCGTGCACCAGGTGACGGCCGAGCCGGCTCCTGGGCGGCCGGAACTCCACGACGAGCAGCCGTCCCCCGGGGCGCACCACGCGGAACATCTCGCGCAGGGCCGCCGGGCGGACGTCCTCCGGCAGGTGGTGCAGCATCAGGCTGGTGACGACGGTGTCGTACGACCCGTCCGGCAGGTCGAGGGACTCCGCGAGGCCCTCCCGGTAGACGCAGGAGGCGCCGCCGGGGCGCTGCTTCCTGCGGCGGGCGTACTCCAGCACCGGCGGCGAGGGGTCCACCCCCGTCACCTCGCCGCCCGGGCCGACCCGTTCGGCCATGCGCCGGGTCAGGTAGCCGGTGCCGCAGCCCACGTCCAGGACGCGGTCGCCGGGCTCGGCGCCGCTGAGTGCGGCGAGACGGGTGAAGGCGCGGTTGCGGCGGCCGGCGAAGCAGACGTCGCCGCAGAGTTCGTAGGCACGCGGGGTCGCGATGGTCACGCCCGGGGTGTCCGAGCGCGGCTTGCCCTGCATGAGGCGTCCGAGAGACATGACCCTCCTCCATAACTTAGTCACGACTAAGTACTGCGCCCAACTTAGTCGCGACTAAGAAATACGGCAAGGGTCGGCATAGGATTGCCGTCGTGACCGAGTCCCGCCGCCACCCGCGTACGCGGACCCGCCTGCCCGCGGCCGAGCGGCGCGCGTCGATCCTCGCCGCCGCGGCGGAGGTCTTCTCCGAGACCGGCTACCAGCGCGGCAAGGTCTCCGACATCGCCAAGAAGGTCGGCGTCAGCGAACCGGTGGTGTTCCAGAACTTCGGCTCCAAGGCGGCCCTGTACCGCGCCACCCTCGACCACGCCACGGACGCGGTCTCCGCGCTCCTCCACGAGGCCGCGGACGCGGGCCGGCCCGTGCCCGAGGTGCTGGCGGCCTTCCTCGACCCGGCCCACATGGACCGCTTCCACCAACCCGGCTCGCACGGCTTCCTGTTCGCCGACGCGACCGCGCTGGCCCACGACCCGGACCTCGGCGACGCCCTGCGCCAGGTGCACCGGCACTTCGTCACCACGCTCGCCGAACTGCTGCGCCGCGGGCAGGCGGCCGGCGAGGTCCGGGACGACGTCGATCCCGGCACGGCCGCGTGGTGGCTCGTCTCGCTCCTGGCCGGCCGTTCGTTCCGTGCCGCCGTCGTACCGGAACGGGACGCCGTGGAGGCCGAGTTGACCAGGCTGGCGCTTCAGTCGCTGCTACCGGGCGCCCGCCGGGCCTGAGGCCGCACGCACGGCAGCCCCCCGTGCGTCATGTCCTCGACGGACACACACGACCATTCATTTACCTTCCCTTTGCCAGTGCCTGGTGATGTGGCCGTCGTTGGTCACCGCACGCGGATGCGGGACACCGGACGCCTCAAGGAGCCTCATCCATGCCCAGACTCACCCGCCGTCACCTCACGATCGCCACCGCCGTCGTCGCGGCGACCTCCGCGGCCGTGGCCGTCACGACCGCCGCCGGTGCCTTCGACGGCGCGCAGCAGGCGAAGAGCGCGATCCAGAGCGGGAAGGCGAAGAACGTCATCCTGCTCATCGGTGACGGCATGGGCGACTCCGAGATCACCCTCGCCCGTGACTACACGGTCGGTGCGAACGGCCGCCTGAACATGGACAGGTTCCCGCTCACCGGCGCGTACACGACGTACGCGGTGCACAAGGACGGCACGCCGGACTACGTCACCGACTCCGCCGCCAGCGGCACCGGCTGGGCCACCGGCGTGAAGACGGTCAACGGCCGCATCTCCAAGACCCCGGGCAGCGACAAGGCCGTCCGCACCATCCTGGAGCTGGCGCAGAAGAACGGCTACGCCACCGGCAGCGTGACGACCTCCGAGCTCACCGACGCCACCCCGGCCGTGCTCGCCTCGCACGTCACCGACCGCGGCTGCCAGGGCCCGGCCGACATGGCGAACTGCCCCACCGACACGATCGCGGCCGGCGGCCCCGGCTCCATCGCCGAGCAGTCGGTCGACCACAAGGTCGACGTCCTGCTGGGCGGCGGCAAGCAGCGCTTCGACCAGAAGGTCACCGCCGGCGCGTACAAGGGCCTGACCGTCACCCAGCAGGCGCAGAAGCTGGGCTACCAGGTCGTCACGGACAGCGCGGGCCTGAGGAGCGTGAAGTCCAACAAGCCGGTGCTGGGCCTGTTCGCCTCCGGCAACGTGCCCGTCGAGTGGACCGGCAAGGCCGCGGCCGTCGGCGGCACCGACCCGCAGCGCTGCGTCACCTCCAACCCGAACCGCCCGTCGTCGACCCCGAGCCTCGCGGACTCCGCCACCAAGGCGATCCAGCTGCTGGAGGCCAAGCAGCGGGCCCACCACTCCAAGCAGGGCTTCTTCCTGCAGATCGAGGGTGCCTCGATCGACAAGCAGGACCACGCGGCCGACCCCTGCGGCCAGATCGGCGAGACCGCCGCCTTCGACCGCGCGGTGAAGGTCGCCCGCGACTACGCGGCCAAGCACCCGGACACCCTGGTGGTCACCACCGCCGACCACGGCCACACCAGCCAGATCGTCCCGCTGGAGGCCACTCCGCCCGGCCTGTCCTCGACGCTCGTCACCAACGAGGGCCAGCAGCTCAAGGTCAACTACTCGACCAACACCCCCGGCCAGTCCCAGGAGCACACGGGTACCGAGGTCCGCATCGCCGCCCAGGGCCCGCTGGCGTACCGCGTCCTCGGCGTCACCAACCAGACCGACCTGTTCACGACGATCCGCGAGGCCCTGCGCCTGCACTGACGTCGACGACAGCGCGAGGGGGAGACCGCCGGGCGGTCTCCCCCTCGCGCGTTCAACCGGTCACTTGGTGTACACCTCCGCCCGGTCGACGCTCACGAACGCCGCCTGCGACGAGGCACTGTGCTCGCCCGTCACACGAACGCGCAGGGTGTGGCGGCCGTACGCCAGTTTCGGGCTGATGTACTGCACGGTCTCCCCCGTGCGGATCGCGCCGTAGAAGTCGACGCGCTGCTCCGTGCCGCCGTCGACGCTGAGGGCCGCGATGCCGTTGCCGGTGTCGCGGACGGAGAGCAGGGCGATGCGGGTGCCGGTGAAGGTGAAGGTCGCCGTGTCCCCGGCCTGGTCGATCCAGTGGTCGTCGCCCCAGAAGCACTGGGTGCCGCAGCCCGTACCGGAGTTCCAGGCGCCGGTGTAGCTCAGGGTGCCGTCGCCGCTGGAGCGGCCGTCGTCGTTGATCCAGTAGGTGCCCGAGCCCGGGTCGCCGGACGGCAGGTCCTGCGTCGCGCCCATCGCCGTCGGCCGGCCGAGATCGGGGCTGCCGTCCGCGTTCCAGGTGATCCTCTGTGCGCGGGTGGTGCGGTCGGTGTAGGTGTACGCCGACGTCGACTTGGCGTGGTAGACGATCCAGTCCTCCGTGCCGTCGGGCGAGCGGAAGAAGGCGTGGTGGCCGGGGCCGTAGACGCCGTGGTCGTCGGCCCGGGAGAAGACCGGCCCGGAGTGCTGCCGCCAGTTGGCGGGCACCAGCGGATCGGCGCCGTTCGCCAGGGACATCATCCAGACCTGGTAGTCGGGCTTGCCGGTGTCGCAGGTCGAATACGTCATCCAGGTACGGCCGTTGCGGTTGAGGAACTCGGGTCCCTCGCGCACCTCGTCGCAGCCGCCGGCGGCGTTGATCGCCACGGCGTCGCCGGAGACCGTGTAGGGGTTGGACATCGGGGCGATGTTGATGCCGTTGTGCTGGTACTGGTTGATGCCCGCGTAGGCGAGGTAGAGGCGGCCGTTGTGCTGCAGGATGCCCGGGTCGATCGCGAAGTCGGCGGCGTGGTTGGGCGGGGCCAGCTTCGCCTTGAAGTGGTAGGGGCCGGCCGGGTCGTCGCGGTCGGACTCCAGGACGTAGACCCGGTGGTGGTCGTCGGTGCCGTCGTCGGCCGTGTAGTAGAGGTACCAGCGGTTGCCGAAGCGGTAGAACTCCGGTGCCCACAGGTGCTGGTTGCGCGCGGCGTCGGTGTCCGTCCACACGGTGACCGGGTCGGCGGTGAGCAGGGTGCCGAGCGAGGGCGAGCGCCACATGCGGATGCTGTCGCCCTGGGTGGTGGTCAGGTAGTAGTTCCCGTTCCAGTACGTCATGAACGGGTCCGGGCCGGTGTTGAGCGGGTTACGGAAGGTGCCCGCTGCCGCCGCGGCGGGTCTCGCCGCGGCCGTGGGCACCGCCGGCCGGGCCGCGGCCGGGCCGGCGGTGAGGAGACCCAGCAGCACGGCCAGCAGGGAGAGGACTGCCGTGAGGGGGGAGATGCGCGGTCGTACGCGCATGGACGGCTCCTTTACATCGATGTAGGGAAGAGCACGGTTCGTCAGTGTCCCAGCGTCCTCACTGACCGCCCAGACCAGTGGTGGCCACGGACTTGACGATGTGTCGCTGGAAGAACACGAAGACCACGACGAGCGGAAGGGCCGCCAGCACGGCGGAGGCCATCGTCTGGGCGTACTGAATGCCGTAGGCGTCCTTCACCGAGGTGATGCCGACCGGCAGGGTCATCAGGTTCGGGTCGGACGTCGACACGAAGGGCCACAGGAAGTTGTTCCAGGCCCCGATGAACACGAAGATCGCGACGGCCGCGAGCATCGGGCGGGACAGCGGCATGAGCACGGACCAGAAGATCCGCCAGTGGCCCGCGCCGTCGATGCGGGCGGCCTCCTCCAGCTCGCGGGGCAGCGAGTCGAAGTGCTTCTTCAGGATGAACACCATCACGGGCGCCACGGTCTGCGGCAGGATCACCGCCGCGTAGGTGTCGAGCAGGTGGAGGGTGAGCATCTGCTGGAACCACGGCACGATCAGCACCTGCGGCGGCACCAGCACGGCCGCCACGGTGAGCATGAACAGCCGGCGGCGTCCGGGGAAGCGGGTGCGGGAGAAGGCGTATCCGGCCATCGCGGAGACCAGCACGGTGATCACCGTGACGGCGGCCGAGATGAGCAGGCTGTTCAGCATCCACAGCGGCAGGTCGCCGCGCTCCCACACGGTGCTGAAGCCGTGCAGGGTGAAGCCGTGCCGGGGCCAGAACCAGTGCGCCGGATCGCTGGCGTCGGCCTCCGACTTGAACGCCGTCAGCAGCGCCCACGACATCGGCAGCAGCCACACCACGGCCAGGACGGTCAGGGCTGCGAGGGCGAGCGCGCGGCTGAGCCGGCTCTCGCCGAGGGTCAGGTTCGTGCGCCCGGACCTGGCACGGCGGGTGACTCTCAACTCCCTTACCGGACCGGCTGCTTGCTTGGTCGGACCGGTGCGGACGGGCAGCTCGGTGGAGGTCATGTCACTTCTCCCGGCGGCGGAGGGCGGCGTACTGGAGGGCGGAGGCGATCAGGACGAGGGCGAAGAAGATGTAGCTGATCGCGGAGGCGTAACCGAGCCGGTAGCCGGTGAAGCCGACGTCGTAGATGTACTCGACGACCGGGCGGGTGGAGCCGTTCGGGCCGCCCTTGGTGAGCAGGTAGACCTGGTCGAAGACCTTGAGGGAGGCCAGGATCTGCAGCACGGTGATCACGACGGTGATGCGGGAGAGCTGCGGCAGGGTGATCGAGAACAGCCGGCGCCAGGCGCCCGCGCCGTCGATCGCGGCCGCCTCGTACAGGTGGTCCGGGACGGACTGCAACGCGGCGAGGTAGAGCAGGAAGTTGAAGCCGACCGTCCACCACAGCGTGGTCAGGGCGATGGCCCAGATGGCCACCGACTCGTCACTGAGCCAGGCGACCTGCCCCAGGCCGACCACGTCGAGGAGGTGGTTGTAGAGCCCGAGGTCGGGCTGGTACAGCCACATCCACAGCAGGCTGACGACGCCGACGGGCAGCAGGTACGGGGCGAAGTAGGCCAGCCGCCACACCCATTGGCCGGGCAGGCCGGTGTGCACGAGCAGGGCGAGCACCAGCGCGACCAGCACCAGCGGCACGGTCGAGATGAGGGTGAAGACGACGGTGTGGCCGAGCGAGCGCCACATCTCGGCGTCCTGGAACGCCTCGGTGAAGTTGCCGGCGCCGACGAAGTCCGGGGCGTGGGCCGACAGGGAGCGGTCCGTGAGGCTCGTCCACAGGCCCTGGACCAGCGGCCAGACCATGAAGAGGGCGAACAGGACGAGGAAGGGCAGCGCGAACAGCAGGCCGGGCGGGACCGCTCGGCGCACGGGCGTGGCCCCGGGGCGGGGCGCGGCATGCGGAGAGGACATCGTTGTGCTCCTGGGCGAGGTGTGCGCGGTCGGTCAGGCCGGGCTGGGCTTGGCGAGGAAGGAGTTCAGGCGCCGCACCATCGCGCGCGCCGCGCGGTCGGGTGAGAGGCCGTCGAGCAGGGCCTGCTGCAGGACCTGGGACATGGCGTTCTGGAAGTCGGAGCCGGCGCCGGCGAACCACACCGCCGGGTCCAGGACGACGTGGTCCTGGGCCTGGGCGTAGTGGGACTGGGGCTGGAGCCGGTGGTAGGCGGCGGTGCGGGTGACGGGTCCGTAGGCGGGGATGTGGCCTGCGGTGGCCCAGATCTGGCCCGCCTTGAGCAGGGCCGCGACGGCGCGGTGGGTCCGGCGGCGGTGCTCGGGGTCGGGGTCCGGGTGGTGGGGCAGGACGAAGGAGTGCGAGTCCGCGTAGATCGCGGGGGTGCCGAACACGGTCGGGAAGGGGGCCGCGTTCACCTTCGGGTCGGCGGTGCGGAAGGTGCCGAGCTCCCACTCGCCGGAGAGGATCATCGCGGTCTGCCGGTTGCAGAAGGCGGCGATGGCCGAGGGGTAGTCGAGGTGTCCCGGGTTGACCTTGCCGTCGACGAGTTTGGCCATGAAGGCGATGACCTCGGCCATCCGGTCGACGTCGACCTCGGCGGGCCCGCCCTCCGGCAACTCGAAGGCACCGCCGGTCTGCTTGTAGAGGCCGTAGAACAGCCGCCAGCCCTGGGCGGTGTCGGTCACGTAGCCGAAGGCGATGCCCTGCTTGCCGGAGGCCTTGGCGAGCTCCTTGCCGGCCGCCAGGAAGCGGTCGGGCGAGGAGAACGCCTCGGCGTCGAGGGTGCCGTCCTTGGTGAGCAGGCCCGCCTTCGCGGCCGGTCCTGGGTGGAAGAAGACGATGAAGGGGTGGGTGTCCAGCGGGACGGCGTAGGTGCGTCCCCGGTACTGGGTGCGCGACCACACGGCGTCGGTGAAGTCGTCGCGGTGCACGCCGTATGCGGCGAGCTGGTCGAGGTCCCAGGGGTCGAGCAGTCCGGTGGGCGCGTAGCCGGCCAGCCGGGACATGTGCGAGACGGCGACGTCGGGGCCGCGTCCGCCGACGGAGGCCATGGCGAGCTTGGTGTAGTACGGCGTCCCCCACTCCAGGACGGTGCGCTCGATGCGCGTGCCCGGCATGCCGGGGCCCGCGGCGCGCACCATGTCGTTGAGCAGGCCGCCGTCGGCGCCGCTGAACAGGTCCCACAGGCGGACGGTCGAGGCGTCCGCGGCCTGCGCGGACCCGCATCCGGCGAGTGCGCCGGCGCCCAGGATCGCGGCTCCGGAGGCGAGCGCGGTGCCGAGCAGGCGGCGCCGGCTCGGGCCGGGCGGACCGACTGGTGCGGGTGTGCCGGTCATGGTGCTCCTTTCCACGGGCGGCGGTGCACGAAGATCGTGACTCATGCGCCGCCGCCACACGGTCTTACATCGATGTAAATCTCGGGCAGGGGTGTCTGCTGCGCATACGCTGCCGCTACGGGGTGCCCTCGTAGGCCGCCGGGCGCGTCTGGGCCCGGTGCAGGCGTTCGACGTCGAGCTTGTCGGAGCGGTCGAAGCGGTAGACGCCGTTGCGCTCCTGGAAGACGTCGGTGAGCTGGGTGTAGCAGTAGCCGAACATGTCGGGGTCGTCGAGCAGCACGCCCGTCAGCCCTGCGAAGCGGTCCGCGAACTCCTCTTCCGTATGGGGCCGTTCGCCGTATCCCCAGGACGCGTCGCGCTGGTCGCCCGCCGCGGCGGCGGCCTCGGGGTCCCACCAGATGCCGCCGAACTCGCTGCAGAAGTACGGCTGTCCGCGGTAGGGCACCGACCAAGGTCGCCCGTCGGGGGCGGTGTTGACGTACGGGCGGTCCTCGGAGAGCCCGGACATCGTCTTGGCGAAGGCGGCCGGGTCCTGCTCGTAGCAGTGCGAGTCGTAGACGTCGGTCTCCATGACGCGGTGGGCGTAGCCGGAGGCGTCGACGACCGGGCGGGTGGCGTCGGCCTGCTTGGTCGCCAGGAACATGGCGCGGGTGACGTCGTCGAGCTGCGTGATGCGGTCGTGCAGCGGCTGGTAGGTCTCGTTCAGCGGGCACCAGCCGACGATCGAGGGGTGCGAGTAGTCCCGCTCCACGGCCTCCAGCCACTGGGTGACGTACGAGGCGTCGGGCCGCTGGTTGTCGTCGCGGGCGCCCATCTCGCAGCCCCAGTCGCCGAACTCGCCCCAGACCAGGTAGCCGAGCCGGTCGGCGTGGTGGAGAAAGCGCTCCTCGAAGACCTTCTGGTGCAGGCGGGCGCCGTTGAATCCGGCGCGCAGCCCCAGTTCGATGTCGCGGACCAGGTCGGCGTCGGTGGGCGCCGTCATCAGGCCGTCCGGGTAGTAGCCCTGGTCGAGGACGAGGCGCTGGAAGACGGGTTCGCCGTTGAGCAGCAGCCGCCTGCCCTGGACCGAGACCGAGCGCAGCCCGGCGTAGGAGTCCGCCGCGTCCACGATCTGCCCGTCGGAGTCGAGGAGTTGGAGGCCGAGGTCGTACAGGTGCGGATCCGCGGGCGACCACGGGCGCAGCCGGCCGGCGGGCACGGTGAGCACCAGGCGGGGCGCGAGATCGAGGTCCGCGCGGGTCTCGGCGGTGAGGACGACGCCCTGTCCGTCGGAGAGGGTGGCACGCACCCGGTGCCCGGGGAGGTTGGCCGTCAGCGGCAGTTCCAGGTGGAAGGAGCCGGAGGCCAGGTCGGGGGTTATGCGCGGGCGCCTGAGGGCGGCGGCCCGCGGGACCGGCTCCAGCCACACGGTCTGCCAGATGCCGGTCGTACGGGTGTAGTGGCAGTGCGAGTTGGCGTACCAGGTGGCCTGCTTGCCGCGGGCCTGCACGCCGTGCCGGCTGTCCCGGGCCCGCACCACGATCGTCATCTCCCGCCCGGCCACGGCGACTTCGCCGAGGTCGGCGGTGAACGGGGTGAAACCGCCCCGGTGCCGGGCCACTTCGACGCCGTCGGCCCACACGGTCGTGTCGTGGTCCACGGCACCGAAGTGCAGCAGCACCCGCGCGTCCGTCCAGGTGTCCGGGACGGTCACGGTGCGCCGGTACCACACGGCCTCCAGGAAGTCGGTCTCGCCGATCCCGGAGAGCGCCGACTCCGGGCAGAACGGCACCACGATGCGGTCCGCGAGCTCGCGTTCGCGCAGGCCGCGCTCGAGCCCGGTGTCGGACCGGTCGATCTCGAACTGCCACTCGCCGTTGAGGTTGAGCCAGGCCTCGCGCACGAACTGGGGCCTGGGGTACTCCGGGCGGGGCTGGTCCGAGGGACGGGGGAAGGGCATGGGTCTCCTTGCGCCGTGAGGTGGTGCTGGGGCGCGCGCCGTGCGGCACTGCCGTGGCTCGGGCTCGAGGCCAAGCCGAGGCGTGCGCCCCGATGCGGTGCCGGGGGTGCTGCGGGGGTGCTGCGGGGGTGCTGCGGCGCTATGTCACCATGGCGATTACATCGTTGTAAATACGTCGGCGAGAACCGGTCCGGCCCGCAACCGATTTCTTTGCGGTCGGTACGATCACGGGCAGGCGGAAGGATGAACAGCGTGGCGGCCAGACCCAGGATCAAGGATGTGGCGGAGTACGCGGGCGTCTCGCCCAAGACCGTCTCCAACGTGATCAACAACTTCGAGCACGTCTCGGAGCGGACCCGCGCCGCCGTGCAGGAGGCGATCGACGCCCTCGGCTACCGCGTGAACATCGCCGGGCGCCAGCTGCGCCAGGGCCGTACCGGCATGATCACCCTCGCCGTCCCCGAGCTGGACGTGGCCTACTTCTCCGAGCTGGCCAAGCATGTGATGGCCGAGGCCGACGCGCGCGGGCAGACGGTCCTGATCCATCAGACCGGCGCGGTGCGCGAGCGTGAACTGGCCGCGCTGCACGGCTTCGACGCCCAGTTCTCCGACGGTGTCATCCTCAGCCCGCTCGCCCTCAACCCGCGCGACCTCGCCACCCGGGACCGCCGTCTGCCGGTGGTGCTGCTCGGCGAGCGTCCGGCCGAGGGCGGCACCGACCACGTCGGCATCGACAACGTGCGGGCCGCCCGCGAGGCCACCGAGCACCTGCTCTCCCGCGGCCGCCGGCGCATCGCGGTGATCGGCGGCGCGGTCCGCGGCCGCCAGGGCACCGACCGGCTCCGCACCGACGGCTACCGGGAGGCCATGGAGGCGGCCGGCCTGCCCTTCGAGCCGGACCTGGTGGTCCCGGTCGAGGCCTACCACTGGCAGGACGGGGCCCGGGCCGCGGCCGCGCTGATGGAGCACGGCCCCCGTCCGGACGCGCTGCTGTGCCTCAACGACCACCTGGCGCTGGGTGCGCTGCGCGCCCTGCACGAGCGCGGTCACTCCGTGCCGGGCGAGCTCGATGTGATCGGCTTCGACGACATCGAGGCCTCCCGGTTCAGCGTGCCCAGCCTGACCACCGTCGCCCCGGACAAGCGGGAGATCGCACGAGCCGCCGTGTCCCTGCTCCTGGAGCGGATCGACGCGCCGGACACCGTGGCGCTGCGTGACGAGGTGGTCGGCCACCAGGTCATCGTGCGGGAGAGCACGGGGGGTTGACGCGCACGCTCCCGCTCCCGCTCCCGCTCCCGCTCCCGCGGATGCCTACGGCGCTCAGGTGCTCCACACGTCCGCGCCGCCGCCCCGCCACTCGATGAGCGCGGAGCGGGCGACCTCCATCTCGTCCCAGTCCTGCAGTCCGGCCTCCTGGACGAACGCGGCGACGTCGAGGAGTCCGTAGGCCAGGCCGACGAAGTGGTCGCCGATGCGGACACGGCGGCCGCCGTCCTCGGTGGGCGGGTAGATGACGACGGGCTGGTCAGTGGCCATGATCCAAGCGTGCGGCCCGGGCGGGCCGAGCGCATGCGGGGGCGGACTTGGGAGGGAACCTCCCGGGACGCGCCTCCTGGGCTTGCGTGACCGGGGAAGGTCAGCGGTTCGTCGTCAGTACGGGTTCGGCGGGCGAGGACGACGGGGCGGGCCTCGGGCGGCCCGGAATGGCCAGGGCGACGGCCGCTCCGGCGAGGGACAGCGCGCCGCTGACGGCGATCGCCGCGGTGAATCCGTCGGTGAAGGCCGCCGGTCCCGCATAGCCGCCGGACCTGCCGAACACCAGGGCCAGTGCGGCGACCCCGAAGACCCCGCCCAGCTGCCGCCCAGTGTTGAAGACGCCGGACGCCTTGCCGATCTGCTCGGGGGCGACCGCGTTGAGCACGGCCGTCTGGGTGGCCGGCATCGCCATGCTCACGCCCGTTCCGGCGACGAGCATCGGGCCGATCAGCTCCCAGTACGGCGCGGACGGTGTCGCGACGAGCGCGAGCCAGCCCATTCCGGCCGCCTGCAGGGCCAGCCCGAGCGACGCGAGCGGCCGCGGACCGACACGGGGTGTCAGCCGTCCCGCCCAGGGCGCCACGACCGTCACCGCCGCGGTCCAGGCCAGCAGGTGCAACCCGGACGCCAGCGGCCGGTCGCCGCGCCCCGTCTGGAAGTACTGCGCCGCGAAGAACAAGGACCCGTAGAGCGAGGCGTAGAGGAACACCCCGGCGGCGTTGCCCGCGGCGAAACCGGCGAGCCGGAAGAGGCCCAGCGGCACCATCGGCCGTGCGGCGACCCGCTGCCAGGCGACGAAGGCGACGGCGCAGACGGCGCCCGCGCTCAGCGTCCCGACCACCTCCGGGCTCCCCCAGCCGGCCGCGTTCGATCGGATCAGCCCCCACACCAGGCCCAGCGCGGCGCCCGTGACCAGCACCAGCCCGCCGCCGTCCACGCGGCCCGCGGCGCCCCGGCTCTCCGGGACCCGGCGCAGCACCAGCGGGATGACGGTCAGGCCGATCGGCAGGTTCAGCCAGAAGATCCACTGCCAGGCCAGCCCTTGCGTGACGGCGCCGCCCACCACCGGACCGCCGACCACCGCGAGCCCGGTCAGGCCGGCGAACAGTCCCAGCGCCCGGGGCCGCTCGGGCGGCGGATAGGCGGCGCTGAGCAGCGCCATCGCGAGCGGCATCACCAGCGCGGCGCCGGCACCCTGCACGGCCCGCGCCGCGATCAGCCAGCCCACGCCCGGCGCGAGCGCGCACGCGGCGGAGGCCGCCGTGAACAGCGCCAGCCCGGCGGTGAAGATCCGCCGGCGCCCGAACCGGTCGCCGAGCACGGCCCCGGTCATCAGCAGGACCGCGAAGCTCAGGCTGTAGGCGTTCACCGTCCACTCGAGCTGTTCGATCGACGTGCCCAGATCCAGCCGGATCCGGCTGAGCGCCGTCGTCACCACCGTGGCGTCGAGCGCCACCATCACCGAGGCCGCGGAGGCGAGCCCCAGAACCCATTTTCTGTCCATGCCCGTACCGACCGGCGGCCGGCCGCGATTGGCCGGGCCCGGCCCGACGAATTCCGGCGGCCCGAGGGGTCTGCACAAGAAAGGGAGGACAATCGAGTGACCGTGATCGAACAGCAGCATGACGAGTTCGTCCGCCTGACCGGGCCGCTGCGGCGTGAACTGCTGACCCACTGCTACCGGATGCTGGGGTCGGTGCAGGACGCCGAGGACCTGGTGCAGGAGACCTATCTGCGGGCCTGGCGGTCCTACGGCGACTTCGAGGGCCGCGCCTCGCTGCGCACCTGGCTGTACCGCATCGCCACCAACGCCTGCCTCAACGCCCTGCGGCACGGCAGCCGCCGGGTGCTGCCCGCCGGACTGGGCGCCCCCACCGCCGACCCGGTCCCGCTGGGCCGCAGGGACACGGAGATCCCCTGGCTGGAGCCGATCCCCGACGAGCGCGCCGATCCCGCGGCCATCGTGGCCGGGCGGGCCGGTCTGCGACTGGCACTCATCGCCGCCCTGCAGCACCTGCCGCCGCAGCAGCGGACGGTGCTCATCCTGCGGGACGTGCTGGCCTGGTCGGCGGAGGAGGCCGCCGACGTCCTCGGGATCTCCCCGGCCGCCGTGCACAGCACGCTCCAGCGCGCCCGGGCCCGGCTGGAGCGGCTGGCCCCGGCCATCGACGAGATCACCGAGCCGGACGAGCAGGAGCAGCGGGACCTGCTCGACCGCTACGCCGACGCCTTCACCCGGGCCGACATCCCCGCGCTCACCCGGCTGCTCACCGAGGACGCGGTCTGGCAGATGCCGCCCAACCCGTCCTGGTTCGCCGGCCGCGACCAGGTCGAACGCCTGCTCAGGGCCCGGATGCCCGGCCGGAGCTTCCGCCTGCTCCCGCTGCGGGCCAACGGCCAGCCCGGCTTCGCGAAGTACGTGGACGGCCGCGCCTTCAGCGTCGACGTCCTCACCCTGCGCGGCCCGGCGATCGCCGAGGTCACGGCGTTCCACGACGCCGATCTCGTACGACGGTTCGGGCTGCCGGCGCAGATCTGAGACGTGGCCGGAGGGACCGACCTCGGACGGCACGCAACCGAGCCATGTGACCTATGTCGCACACTTAAGGTCGGTCGCGGTGACGGTTTTCCCGGTGGCGGCTGGTCCTGATATCCGACCCAAACCCGCACGCACGAGACCATCGCCCCGGGAGAACCTGATGTCCGATCCCCTGCACACAGCCGTCGTCACCGGTGCCGGCCGCGGCTTCGGGCGCGCGATCAGCGCCGCGCTCGTCGCCGCGGGCACCCGCGTCGTCGGCATCGCCCGCACCGAGGGCGACCTGAAGGCCGTACGCGACGAGCTCGGCGACGGCTTCACCCCCCTGACCGCCGACGCCACCGACGAGTCCGTCGCACAGCGGGTCGTCCACGACCACCGCCCCGGCCTGCTGGTGCTCAACGCCGGGGCCATCCCGCACATGGCGCCCCTGCACGAGCAGACCTGGGAGACCTTCAGCCGCAACTGGCACACCGACACCCGGCACGCCTTCGTCTGGACGAGCGCGGCGCTACGGGAGCCACTGGCCCCCGGCAGCGCGGTCGTCGCCCTCTCCAGCGGCGCCGTACTGGCCGGATCGCCGCTCAGCGGCGGCTACGCCAGTGCCAAGGCGGCCGTCCGGTACCTGACCGGATACGCGGCGGAGGAGTCCCGCAGGGCCGGCCTCGGCATCCGCTTCGTCACCCTGTTTCCGCAGCTCACCCCGGCGACCGCACTCGGCTCGGCCGGAGTCGCGGGGTACGCCGCGCGGCAGGGCGTCGACCGGGACACCTTCGTGGCGGGCCTGCCGCCGCTGCTCATCCCGGAACAGGTCGCCAAGGCCGTGACCGATCTCGCCGCCGACCCCGGCAGTGCGGCGGAGTACCGGATCAGCGGTGCCGGCCTGCAGCCGCTCGGCTGACCACACCCCCGGCCGACCCCACCCGAGGAAGGCGCCATGCCGGCATCGGACGAATTCACCGCGCTCACCGAGCCGTTCCGGCCGGAACTGCTCGCGCACTGCTACCGCCTGCTCGGTTCGATCCATGACGCCGAGGACCTGGTCCAGGAGACCTATCTGCGGGCGTGGCGTGCGTACGACCGCTTCGAGGGCCGCTCCACGCTGCGCCGCTGGCTCTACAAGATCGCCACCATGGCCTGTCTCACGGCACTGGAGACGCGCGGGCGGCGGCCCCTTCCCTCGGGGCTGGGTGCCCCGTCCGAGGACCACCGGGTGGCCATGGCCGACCGGGAGCCGGGGGTGGCGTGGCTCCAGCCGGCGCCGGACGCGCTCTTCGGCGGTGACGACCCCGCGACGACCGTGGCCGCGCGCAGCGGAGTGCGGCTCGCCTTCATCGCGGCACTCCAGTTCCTGCCCGCGCGGCAGCGGGCCGTGCTGACCATGCGGGACGTGCTGGCGTTCCGGACGGCCGAGGTCGCCGAGATGCTGTCCACGACCCCAGCGGCCGTGGACAGCACCCTGCGCCGTGCCCGCAGCCGCCTGGCCGCGGCGGGACCGGTCGAGGACGACCTCACCGAACCCCACGAGCAGGCCCTGCGCACCCTCCTCGACGGCTACGTCGACGCCTTCACCCGGGCCGATACCGGGGCGCTCGTCCAACTGCTCAGAGCGGACGTCGAGATGGGGATGCCGCCGATCCCGACCTGGTTCACCGGGCGTGACGCGGTGGCCGGGTTCCTGGCCCGCCGGGTGCTGCACGCGGGCCGGTGGCGGCTGTCGCCCACGCGGGCCAACGGCCTGCCCGCCGTCGTCGTCCACCGGAACACGGCCGACGGCCACCGCGCGGCGTACGGCGTCCAGGTCCTGACGCCGATCGGCTCCCGGATCGCCCGCATCACGGCGTTCAACGACCCGCTCCTGGTGCCGACGTTCGAACCCACCAGGACATGGTCGGCCGCCGGCCGGCCGGGGGGTCGGCGTGCGCACGGTCCCGACCCTGCGGCCACCTAGATCAATTGCGGCGCAGCACCTAGCCTTGGACACGTGCCTGATCACGTTCACCTGCGCCCCGTCGCCGAGAAGGACCTCGACCTGCTCGAGCGCCTCCATGAGGACAGCGCCGAGGCCGGCGAGCTGGGCTTCTTCGGATACCGCAACCCCGGCCTGCTCCGCCGCCAGTGGGCCGACCAGGGATTCATCTCCGACAAGGGCGGACGCCTGACCGTCGCGGGCGACGACAACCGGTTCGTCGGCGAGGTGCAGTGGCACGAGGTCCTGCAAGGCCCGAAGTCGCCCTGCTGGAACATCGGCATCTCCCTGCTGACCGCCGAACGCGGCAAGGGCTACGGCAAGCAGGCGCAGCGCCGGCTCGTCGAGTACCTCTTCGCCCACACGCAGGTCAACCGCATCGAGGCCGGCACCGAGATCGTGAACATCGCCGAGCAACGGGCCCTGGAATGGGCGGGGTTCACCCGTGAGGGAGTGCTCCGGGGCGCCTGTTTCCGCAACGGCAGATGGCGCGACATGGTGATGTACTCCGTGCTGCGCGCCGAGGTGATCGGCGAGCTCTAGCGGGTCGCGCGCCGTCAGTCCGAGCCGTAGTACAGCCGGAGGAACTCCTCCATGGCCGCGTCGACGCCGGCGCGGTCACCGGTGGCGAGCAGGTCCAGCAGGAGGCCGCGTACCGTGGCGAGGCCCAGCCTGGCGCGGCTGCGGGCCGCGTCCGGATCGGCCCCGGCGGCGACCTCGGCGGCCACCAGCGGCTCCAGCCAGTCCGTCACGAGTCCGTCGAGCAGCGGGACGGCCTCGGGGCGGCCCCGCAGTGCGTGGCCGTAGATCTCGAAGAACAGCCGTTCCTGACCGGCCAGTCGGGGGTCGGTGAGCCGGCGCCACAGCAGCCGGGCGGCGTCGGCGGGTGAGAGGCCGGGCTCCAGGCGCAGTCGGGACAGCAGCTCGCGCTGGCGCCGCTCCGAGGTCCGGACGATCTCGACGAGCAGCCTCTCCTTGGTGCCGAAGTAGTGGATCAGCATGCGGTGGCTGACGCCGATCGCGGCGCCCAGACGGCGCAGGCTCAGGTCCGCGATGCCGTGGTCCGCCACGAACTCGACGGCCGCGTCCAGCAGTTGTGCGCGCCGGTCCCCCTCCGCGCCACGCCCGGTCCGGTCCTCGGGTTGCGTGTCCTCCGTGCTCGCCACGTCGCGAGTGTACCAATCGGTACACCCCGCATGTACCGTGTGGTACATGAAGCCTGTCACCGTGTCGACCGACGTGCCGCAGACGCCCGAGCAGGTCTACGACTTCCTCGACGTCATGGCGCACCACGAGCGGTTCACCGACCACTACCTGACCGACTGGCGCTACGACGGCCCCGACCGTGGCATCGGCGCGCGGGCCACGGTCACCGCGGCGCTGGGAGGCACGAAGACCGAGGTCACGATCGAGGTCGTCGAGGCCGAGGCACCGCGGCGCATCGTCGAGCGCAACGTCAGCGCGGCCGGCCGGCGGGCGGCCCACGGCACCTACACCGTCGAGCCGCTGCCGACGGGCGGCAGCCGCGTCGCGTTCACGTACGCCTGGGAGCGCGCCCCTCTCGCCGACCGGCTGCTGGCTCCCGTCGTACGGGCCGTGATGCGGCGCGCCAACCGCGAGGTCATGCGGCGCCTGGCCACGGAACTGGCCCGCCACGCGTCCCGCTCCGGATCCTGACGGCGGGGCGCGCCGGTACCGTCAGGGCGTGAGGTGCCCCGCGAGCCATGCGAGGGCGTTCGCGCTCTCGTCCAGCACGGAGATGTGTCCGGCGTCCGGGATCAACCGCAGTTCCGCCGACGGCAGTTGGCCCGCGAGCCACCGGCTGTGGGAGCTCGGCACGACGCGGTCGCTCTTGCCGTGCACCAGGAGGACCGGCACCTTGACCTGCCCGGGGTCGAAGCCCCAGGGGGCGACGTAGGCCAGGTCGTCGTCGATCAGCGGGCCGGGGCCCGCCTCCAGGGCGGGTGCGACCACATCGCCGAACCAGGACCAGTCACCGGACAGGGCGGCGTGATCGGCCGGGGTGAACATCTCCGGGTCGTACTCGGCGGACGCCTCCCGGGCCTCCTTCGCGGCGCGGCCCGCGGCGGCGGCCCGCAGGGAGTCGAGGCTGGAGTCGGACATGCCCGCGAACCAGTCGAGCCCGGCGGCCCCGAAGGGCGCCAGTCCCGCCATGCCGGCCACGGCGAGGACGCGATCGGGCAGCAGGGCGGCGCAGGCCAGGGCGTGCGGAGCACCTCCGGAGTGCCCCATGACCGCGAACCGCTGGATGCCCAACTCGTCGGCGACAGCGGCCACATCGGCCGCGGCCGAGGCGATGTCGCGGCGGGGCCGGGGCGTGGATCCGCCGTAGCCGGGCCGGTCGTACGACACCCAGCGGATGCCGAGCCGTTCGGACAGCGGGAACAGCGGCTCGGGCGGGGCGCCGATGTTCGGCGTGCCGTGATGCCAGAGGACGACAGGGCGGTGGTCGGAGCCGTCGGCGGCGGTGTCGTAGACATGCAGTCTCCGGCCGTCGCCCAGTGCCAGATACGTCTCCCTCATGCCGCCCCCCTGAAGCTCACCCGGTCTGCTGCTCGGCGTCCCGGGTCGTGGGCTCCAGGATCACCACCGCTGTCTCGGACGACCTTAGCGCCGCGAACGCGTCCAGGTTGGTGTCGATCTCACGCCAGCGGGCCCAGAGCCGGGTCCGCTCGTCGCCCGTCGCGGCACGGCCCCGCACCTGGCGCCGTCCGCCGACCAGATCGACCGTCGCGTCCGGACGGGCCTGCAGGTTGAGCCACCATGCGGGCTCGGACTCGCCCCAGCCGTTCATGGCCAGGGTGACCAGCCGAGGGCCGTCCTCGACGTACGCGACGATGACGCTGCGCTGCCGGCCGGTGCGACGGCCGGTGGTGGTCAGGCGCAGGGTGCCCCACTTGTCGGGACGCGGCCGCCACAGGCCGAGCCGGCCGCCGAACAGCCGGTAGATGCCCCGGTGCACATGCCAGGCCGTCCGGATGAACCAGCGCGGCGGAAGCCACGGTGCCTTCTTCTTCTGCTGCTCGACCGACATGGCCGCCTCCCCGACGCCGTGCCAATTCAAAGCTGGACAAAGGAATATGACTGATCATCAATTACACAATCAACTACAACTTTACCGGTTCTTGGTGTAGCTGGGCCATCTTTTACGTGAGCCTCGTGGGCATCAGGCGGTGACCACAGCCCCGCCACAATCAGGGTGCGCAGTGGTCACCGTCCCCCCACGTACGGTTGAAAGGCACCAAAGATGACATTGACCCGCGCCCTGCGGCACGGCGGCCGCGTTCTGGCACTGACGGCGACCGCGCTCGGCACCGTCGCGGCGGCCGTGCCCGCCGCGGCCGAGGACCAGCCCACCTCCGAGCAGATCATGGCCGACTGCGCTTCCGGGGACGGCAAGTGCAGCTTCAACTCGCCACAGCTGGGCGAGGCTTACCTGGGCCGGCCCCGCCAGGTCTCCGAACTGCTCTACAACTGCACCTCGTCGCCCGCCTCCCAGTCACTGTCATGGGCCGACACGGTGGGTTCCTCCCACTCGGTGGGCGGCTCGATCACCGTCGGCGGTGGCATCGAGGGGATCATCACCGCCAGCGTGACCGCGACGTACAACTACACCTGGCAGAGCTCGCACACGGAGACCAGCTCCTACACGGTGACCGTGCAGCCGGGAGAGGTCGGCTGGATCTCCCGCGCCCAGGTGATGCAGCAGATATCCGGCACCTGGCAGACGCACTACGACGACCGCAAGTGGGGCCACTACTACTGGTTCGTGCCGGACGTGGTCACCGGCCCCGCCGCGAACGGCACGGACGGCAAGCACAACGCGGTCGTGGCCGACGCCCGCAAGATGACGGCCGCGGAGAAGAAGCTCTGCTCCTCCGGCACCACCCGGCACAAGCTCTTCACGCGCGGCGGCTGATCCTGCCCGTCGGCACACGGCGGTCGGGGCGCCCGGAACACCGGTCGGCCCGACCGCGCCCCGGGGGCGGGGAGTTCAGGACATACGGACAGTGCTTCACGGGGCGCAGTACACATCCGTCATGGTGCGCGTTGACGAACACGGGTTACGCCACCGCCGCCGAACTCCGTTTCGCCGCCCCCGACAGTCATCTCCGCAGGGACGAGCCGGTGGCACCCACGTCGTAGACGTCCTTGACCTTTACCTCGGTGACCCCCCGGCCCTCGGGGAACACCGCCCGCCAGTCGCCGATGACGTGCAACTCGTCGGTGCCCATCGCGCGGACCACCAACAGGCCCTGGTCGTAGGCCCGGTGGGCCTTCCACCACAGGTTCGCGAAAGCCTGCGAGCGGATGAGGTGCATCCAGTCGGTGCGGTACAGCTCGCGGTTGTAGTTCGACTCCCCCAGCGTGGAGACGAACTTCGAGTACATCGCCTTGACGTACTCGAGCGTCACCTCGTCGTCGTGCGCGATCGCCCGGTCCCGGGCGTCCTTGAGCGCGACACGGAACTTCTCCAGCAGCCCCTCCGTCGCCCCCGAGGTCCACGACTCGTGGATCACCGGGCGGTCGCACAGGCCGTACTTCGGATCCGACACCCGCAGCAGCAGGCGCAGCGTCGGTTCCGTCACCCACAGCGGGCCCGGTTCGTCCCGGCTGCCGATCGGGTTGGGCAGATGGGCGTCGTGGTCCCACGCGGGCGGGGTGATCAGGTGGACGCCGGAGCGGCGGCGGTCGTGGTGGTCTCCGGTGGAGTGTTCCAGGCGACCGAGCGGGAGATGGGTCTTGAGGGCGCTCAGATAGGCGCCGTTGACGTCGAGCGCGGTCACCTCGTGCCGGCCGGGCGGCAGTTCGGGCCTGCTCCACTTGGGCCGGGCCTCCCAGATCTGGTCGGCGCCGCGAGAGGACTGCTTCTGCAGGATGTCCGGCAGCCACGGGTGCGCGATCACGTCGTAGCGCCCGCCCTTGCGGCTGTGGTCCAGCAGCGCCATCGCGTCCGGGATCGCCCTCTTCACCAGCGCACGGGTCGCCGCCTCGACATCCCCGTCGTGCTCGGCGAGCGCCGCGGCGACGGCGGAGCCGATCAGATCGGGACTGTCGGCGGTCCGCATACGACGGCCGACGGGCACGACCTTGACCTGCGTGCTCGGCGTCGGCGCGGGTGCCTCCTCCGGTCGTACGGGATCGGCCGCGCCGCACTCGCTGGGGTCCAAGTGCTGTGGGAAACCGGCGACTTGATGCTGCGCGGGCTGCCCGCACAGCACGCAGGGCCGGGGCTCGGCGAGCACGTCGACGTCGTCGGGCACATCTGCCGACGCCGACTCGTCCTGGGTTTCGGCCTCGACCTCAACCGCCGCTTCGGCTTCCGCATTCGCCTCGACCTCGGCCTCGGCCTCGGCCGCCAGCTTGGTCCGCGCCCCCTCCAGGAAGTACGCGTACTTCTCCCGCACTTCCCCGCTCGGGTCCCGTCCCGACTCCCAGCCGCCGACCGTGGACGGGCCGACGCCCAGGACCTGGGCGACCTGGGCACGCGAGAGGTTGAGTTCTTCCCGCAGGGCGCGCCGCTCCTCCACGGGCGGCAGCGGGACCTCCTTCTTGGCCCCGGCGAGCAGGGCGTCGATCGCGTCGAAGTCGGTCATGCCACTTCTCCGTCCCCTGCGCCAACTCCCTTGCTCTGCCCGGATGTTGGAGACACGGTGCCGGCCTGACGGCCGGCAGCGCGGCGGCGCTTCGCGGGAAGTGCCTCGGTGGCCCGGGTGGGTCCCGCCAGCAGGTCGAGTGCGTCGATGCCGTAGTGCGCGGCGACCGTCTCGCAGTCGGTCAGGCTCCACGTCGCGCTGCCGGACTGGCGACGGCTCACCTGGGCCTGGCTGACTCCCAAGGTGGCGGCGAGTTCGGTCTGCGACTCGCCCGTCGCGTGCAGGAGTGCCGCCACGGCGGATCGCACGCGCTCCTCAAGATTCATACCCACGAAGCGCAAGCTACCACGTAGACCTCATGTCCTATGCGCAGGACGCATGAGCAGCACCGCGCAGGCCGCCGTCGTCGACAACCCGCCCGCAAGGAAGGCGGTCCGTACGTCCACCAGGGCCAGGACCAGACCACCGAGCGCCGCGCCCGCCGCGATACCGGCGTTGTACGCACCGGAGTTCGCCGCCAGCGCGATGTCCGTGCGGCCCGGGGCGCAGTGCAGCATCTCGTGCTGGGTGGTCATGAACACCGGCCCGAGCGCGCCGCCCATCAGCACCAGGAACACGACCGTCGCCACCGGTTCGGTGCCGGTCGCGTACAGCCCGAGCATGCCCACCGCCTGCGTGGCCACGGCGGCGGGCAGCGCGGCGCGCGGGAAGCGGTCGAGGAGCATCCCGGTGACGGTCACCCCGGCCAGGCAGGCGACGCCGAAGACCACGAACAGCGCGTCGGCCGTGCCCGCGGCGAATCCGCCCACGTCGTCCAGGAACTTCGCGAGGTAGGTGAATCCCGCGAAGGCACCCGTGGCGGACAGGGTTCCGGCCGCGAGGACGGTCGCGAAGTGCCGGCGGTCGGGGCCGGTCCCGTAGGCGGCGGGCTCGTCCTGCGGACGCGAGGTCGGCAGCAGCAGGGCGATGGTGACGAGGGAGACCGAGCCCAGCACCGCCGGCACCGCGACCGCCGTCTGCCAGCCGTGCTGCCGGCCCAGCCAAGTACCGGCGGGCACCCCGAGCACGAGGGCGAGCGAACCCGCGACGGACAGCGCCCCGACCACCCGCCCGCGCACCTCGGGCGCGAACAGGCCCACCGCCACCGGTCCCATCACGGCCCAGAACAGGGCCTGGGCGAGCGCGGTCAGCAGGCGCGCGCCGAGCAGCAGCCAGTAGGAGCTCGCCAGCGCCGCGCCCAGACTCGACACCACGAGCGCGGCCAGCAGCCCGGTGAGCGCATGGCGCCGGGGCACGGCGCGCACGACATGGGCGATCGGCACGGACGTGAGGGCGACCGTCACGCCGTAGCCCGTGACCAGGAGACCGACCGCCGAGACCGGGACCCGAAGGCTGTCCGAGATGAGCTGGAGCAGGCCGACCGGCAGGTTCTCCACGGTGTTGAAGGTGAAGGCGGCCAGCATCAGGGCCCCCAGCACCGCCGGCCTCCGCCACGCACCCGGTCTCCGCCCGGGCGCACGACCGCTCACGGTCCCGGTCCGCGTACCGGCGCCGGTCCCGGTGCCGTTCACGATCTCCGTAGCACCTCCCACCCCTCCACCTCACCCGGCCCACCCTCCGCACCGCAACCGATTTCAGGGGCACTGCTCCCCCGGCAGGGTTGGGTAGGCACCGATGGGGGACGGCGACGAGTGAAGGGCGGAGGGGCGCGCGTGACCAGGACTCTGCTGAGCGGCGGCCGGGTGTTCGACGGGACCGGGGCCGAGATCGCGGACGGCGACATCGTCGTCGAGGACGGCCGGATCCTCGACGTGGGCACGGGACTCGACGGCGACGAACGGATCGATGTCACCGGGCTCACCGTGCTGCCCGGCTTCATCGACTGCCACGTCCATACGACCTTCTCCGGATGGATGGGCGACCGGCTCGCCCATCGGCCGTTCTCCTACGGCTACTTCGAGGCGGTGCGCAATCTGGCCCTCACCCTGGAGTGCGGCATCACGACCGTGCGCGACGCGGGCGGCGCCGACCTCGGGATGCGGCAGGCCGTGGAGGACGGGCTGATCGAGGGGCCCCGGCTGCGCATCGCGATCACCATCCTCAGCCAGACCGGCGGGCACAACGACGGCCTGCTGCCCTCCGGGGCCTGCGTCCCCCTGTTCCCCCCGCACGCGGGCCGGCCGGACGGCGTCGTGGACGGTCCGGAGGAGATGCGCAAGCGCGCCCGCGAGATCATCCGCGCGGGCGCGGACGTGCTCAAGGTCTGCACGTCCGGCGGGGTTCTCTCGCCCCGCGACAACCCGCGCCACGCGCACTTCCGCCCCGACGAGCTGGACGTCCTGGTCGCCGAGGCGACGTCGGCGGGGCTGCCGGTGATGGCCCACGCCCAGGCCACCGACGGCATCAAGAACGCCGTCCGGGCCGGCATCCGCTCCGTGGAGCACGGCGTCTTCCTCGACGACGAGGCGATCGGGATGATGCTGGACGCCGGCACCTGGCTGGTGCCCACACTGCTCGCCCCGCTCGCGGCATTGGAGGCCGTGGCGGCGGGCGTCGGCCTGCCGGACAGCGTGGCCGCCAAGGCGCGCGAGGTGATCGACGTCCACCGGGAGTCCTTCGCCCAGGCGGTGCGGGCGGGCGTCCGGATCGCCATGGGGACGGACTCGGGCGTCGCGCCGCACGGCCGCAATCTGGAGGAGCTGACGCTGATGGCGGCGGGCGGGATGAAGCCCGCCGACGTGCTGGCGGCGACCACCTCGTCCGCGGCGGGCCTCCTCGGACTCTCCGACACGACCGGGACCATCGCCCCCGGCAAGCGGGCCGATCTGGTGGTGGTGGACGGCGATCCGTACGACTTCGACGGGCTGAAGGAGCGGGTCCGGGCCGTGTACCAGGACGGACGGTGCGTGCGGGGCGCGGGTGCCGGGAGGGGCTGGGCGTCAGCGGCTCCGGCGTGAGTTGAGCCGGGCCGCCTGCCGCGTCAGATGGTCGCGTTCGGCCAGGTCGAGGGCTTTCTGAGCCGCCTCGGCATAC